>NZ_QYZY01000058.1:0-6129 GCF_003838035.1 Desulfonatronospira sp. MSAO_Bac3
CAGAAAAGCCCCGTTGCGCCCGAAACGGATGAGCATGGTTTCTCCGCACTTGTCGCACTTGATGTCCGTCTCCTTGCCCCCCTTGACCGAAGCCATGGCCTTCTGGGCCTTTTCCAGGGTGGGGTAAAATTCCCCGGTAAAACTGCGCATCACCTCCACCCAGTTTTTTTCACCCAGAGCGATGGTGTCCAGGTCCTGCTCCAACTGGGCGGTAAAGCCTGCATCCAGCAGGGACGGGAAATGCTCTACAAGCAGATCGCACACTTCTGAGCCCAGTTCAGTGGGCCGGAAATTTTTTTCCTCCAGGGTTACGTATTCCCTGTCCAGGAGTGTGGAAATAATGGCTGCATAAGTGGAGGGCCTGCCGATGCCCAGTTCCTCCAGCCTGCGCACCAGGGAGGCTTCGCTGTACCTGGCCGGGGGCTGAGTGAACTTCTGCTCCTTGGACAGATTTTCCAGGACCAGCTCTTCACCCTTGGCCAGCTTGGGCAGAAGACTGTCCTCCTGGGTGCCCCCCGGGGTATAAATGCGCAGAAAACCCGGAAAGATAATGCGCTCTCCCTTGGCCCGCCACAGAGTGTCTGCCGCCTTGACGGTCACCACAGTATCCCAGAACCTGGCCGCGGCCATCTGGGAGGCCATGAACCTGGACCAGATGAGATTGTAGAGCACGTAATCATCCCGGGACAGGTAGGACTTGATTTCGTCCGGGGTAATGGACGGGTCCACCGGCCTGATGGCTTCGTGGGCATCCTGGGCTGAGCCCTTGGATTTGAAGAACCTGGTCTTTTTTGGATAATAATCCTTGCCCAGGTTGTTTATGATCCAGGATTTGGCCTCCTGCTGGGCCTCCTTGGCCACCCGCACTGAATCGGTACGCATGTAGGTTATAAGGGCGGTGGTGCCTTTGTCTCCCAGGTCCAGGCCTTCATACAGGCGCTGGGCCACGCTCATGGTCCGCTTGGCGGTGAATCCTAAGCGGTTGCTGGCTTCCTGCTGCAGGGTTGAGGTGATAAAAGGCGGCTTGGGATCCCTGGATCTCTCCTTTTCTTCAACCGACTGCACTGTAAACGAAGCCCCCCTGACTTTTTCCTCCAGGGCCAGGGCATCTTTTTCCGAGGGCACATGGGCCTTTTTACCGGCAATCTTCCACAGTCCAGCCTCAAAACTCTCCAGGGCCTGGGTCTGCAAATTGACCTTAAATACCCAGTATTCTTCGGGCACAAAGGCCTGGCGCTCGCGCTCGCGCTCCACTATCATGCGCAGGGCCACGGACTGCACCCGGCCGGCGGAAAGGCCGCGTTTGACCTTTTTCCAGAGAAGAGGCGAGATCTTGTAGCCCACCAGCCGATCCAGAACGCGTCTGGCCTGCTGGGAGTCAAACAGGCTCTGGTTCAGCTCTCTTGGATTCTGCAGGGCCTCCTGTACCGCCCTGGAAGTGATCTCGTTGAACTGGATACGATGGATATTGGCATTCTTGGATTTTATTTCCTCGGCAATATGCCAGGCTATGGCTTCACCTTCCCGGTCAGGGTCCGGTGCCAGAAAAACTCTGGCTGACTTGGCAGCGCTCTGCTTGAGCTTATTGACCACCTTTTTCTTGCCGTAGATGATCTCGTATTCGGGCTGAAAACCGCTTTCTTCATCCACTCCCAGGGTTTTCTTGGGCAGGTCCCGGATATGGCCCACTGAGGCCTCCACCATGTAATCCTTGCCCAGGAATTTGCTGATGGTCTTTACCTTGGCCGGCGACTCGACGATAATTAGATCTTTGCTCATAATGTTGGTGCGTATAAGCATAGCATTCTTCTTTGGCAAGGAAAAATTGACCCGGGGCAGTTTCCCTTGTCAGAAAGAGCTTTTTGCTATAAGGCCTTTGGCCTTTGACGGCCTGCGCCTACAAACCTGTTTCTTGAAGAATCAAGGATCAATGAGTTGAGGGATCAAGGAATCAAGAAAGGCTTGACACACGTGCTTTATGACAGTCCAGAATCCCTGAAACTGTAACCATTCAGGGGGTCCTCGGTGCTGACTAATGGCACAAGGCCAGGGGACTGTCCCCCGCTAAGTAATGATTATGCAGCTTCACAAAATTTTGCGTCTGTAATTTGTGTATTTGTGCAGGACAAGTGACGCGGGGACTGTCCCCAGTCACGCCAGAGGCGTGATTCCTGTCCCCCTGAATGGTTACCTGAAACTTTATCCTTTAATGAATCCCTCAATCCCTTAATACCTTAATTCCATAATCCCTTAATCCCATAATCCATAAAGGTGAAGATATGAAAACCGCCATAATAGGCTTCAGCGGCAGCGGCAAGACTGAGCTTTTCAAAGCCCTGGCCGGTCCAGGCACCCCGGGCAACAGGGCCGCGGTCAAGGTCCCTGAGCCGCGCCTGGAACCACTTTGCGACCTTTTCAAACCCAAAAAAATCACCCATACGGAAATAGAGTTCCAGGACCTGCCCGGGGGAGGCTCAAACTCCCTGGGCAACAAGGTTTTAAGCGATATCAGAGGCTTTGAATGTCTGCTGGCGGTCCTGGACGCCTACACCGGAACCCATGACCCGGCAGCCCAGCAAAGCGCCATTGAAGCCGAGCTCATTATCGCCGATCTGGCGGTGATCGAAAAAAAACTGGAAAGGATGCAGGAAGACAAAAAAAAGGCCAAACACCTGCATGACCAGAACCAGGAAGAACTCCTGAACAAGGCCAGGCAGGTCCTGGAACAGGACAGTCCTCTGCGGGAATATCCAGACCTTGCCGCTCATGAGGATCTGCGGGGTTTTGCCTTTCTGTCATCCAGACCAGTACTCTATGCCTGGAACGTGGCTGAGGACAGCTTGAGCGGCTTTAAAACTCCGCCGGAAAGTACCGGCATGGGACATGTCGCCTTTTCCGCCAGGCTGGAAAGGGAACTGTCCGAGCTGGAGGACCAAGAGGAACTTCTGGAATTCATGCAGGAACTGGGCATTGAAGGATCAGTGCTGGACCGGGTCATTGGCCGGACTTATGACCTTCTGGGCTTGATCACTTTTCTCACCGCAGGGGAAAAAGAAGTGCGCTCCTGGCCGCTGAAGCGGGGGAAAAACGCCTGGGAAGCCGCAGGTGTAATCCACTCCGATATACAGAAAGGCTTTATCCGGGCCGAAGTGCTGGGATGGGAGGACTTTTTGGCCTGCAAGACTTTTAAAAAGGCCAGAGAACAGGGTGTGCTGCGCCTTGAAGGCAAGGAATACATCGTGCGTGACGGGGACATCATAACCTTCAGGTTCAATGTCTAACGCGGGCCATGCCCGCAACCCATTTTTTCACGCAAAGGCGCCCAGTTAAATCCTCTTCGAGGTGCTTACGCATTTAACCGGGCAAGCAAAGATCGCAAAGGAAGGCAGCCTTGTCCAAAACCATGTCCCGGTTTTGGACAATACACCTACTTCGCGTCTTTGACTTAGCGTCTTAGCGTCTGGCTTGCCACGCTTCTTAGCGTGGTTCTTGTTTTTTATGACCCCAGTGTATTGGAAGAAAATTTATCACGCCAGAGGCGTGACAAGCAAGGTTTCAGGAGTAAGTCACTAACATGAACAACATCGCGGTCATACTCTGCCGCCCCAAGTACTCGGAAAACGTCGGCTCCGTGGCCCGGGCCTGCATCAACATGGGCTGTTCCAGGCTGATCATCGCCGGATCACAGACCTTCGACCCGCAACGGGCCGCTCCCCTGGCCACCTCCAGAGGGGCGGAACTGCTGCGCTCAACCGAGCACTACCCCAACCTGGAACAGGCTCTGAAGGGCTTTCACCGGGTCTTTGCCACTTCCGCCCGGGTGGGTGGCTGGCGCAAGGGCGTATTTCTGCCCTGGCAGGCGGCTCAGGAAATAATGCACCCGGAAACCCTGGACCAGGACACCGCCCTGGTTTTCGGCCCCGAGGACAAAGGCCTGGCCAACCATGAGATAGAACTCTGCCCGCGCATCATTTCCATCCCCACCACAAGCCAGGCCTGGTCCCTCAATCTCTCCCAGGCGGTTCTCCTGGTCCTGTATGAATGCTTTAAGCATGTACCGGCCGCCAGAACCCGCCATATCCCCTCCTGGGACTCGCCTCCTGTTACCCAGGAGCAGATGCAGCTTTTGCACCAGAACATCCAGGAGACCCTGCTGCTTATAGATTTCCTGCAGCCGGACAACCCGGATTACTTCATGCTGCCCCTGAAAAGGTTTCTGGCCAAAACAGGCATCCGGCAGCATGAATTCAATCTTCTCATGGGAATATGCAGGCAGATCAAGTGGATGGCCGGCCGGCTCCCTCCAGGGCCTGCTTCAAGGTCTCAGCCGTAAAGGGCTTGAAGGTGATATCACTCACACCGGCTTTCCTGGCCTTTTCATTGTCCTGGACCTCGTTCTGGGTGGTGACCATGATAATGGGCAGACTGTTGTCAGGATAGATTTCCCTGACCATGCCTATAAGGTCGATTCCGGTTATCTCGGGCATGTTCAGATCAGTAAACACCACCTCCGGCCGATTTTCCCTGAGCCATTTCATGGCTTCAGTCGGGTACTCGAACACCAGCGGCTCATAACCCAGTTCGTACAGAGTGGATTTATAAATCTTCAGGATCATCTTTGAATCATCCACGGCCACGGCCACCGGTCTCTTGTCCTCCCCGGGATCACCAGGCTTGAGCCTCTGAGACAGTTCCCTGTAACCATACTTTTCCAGCAGATCCCGGAAATATTCCTGCACTTCGGGAGCAGCGCTCTGCACAAGATAATCAGTGACCATTTCCTGGAATGTCTCTTCCTCCAGAAGGGCAACCAGGAGATTCTTGGCCTGGGCGCTGACAATGGCCCGGACTGTTTTCAGCGCGTCCTGGTCCTTCTGCCGGACCATGTTTTTCACCCCGGCGGCCAGGACCTGGTTCAGATTCTGATCAATAGCCGAAGCCGCAACAACGCACACATGCTCCTCTGGATCAGTAAGACCCCTGGCCAGTATGTAAGCCCCCTTCTCCAGGGGCATACGCCCCAGGGCCTCATAGGCTGCAAACCGCACGTTGGGATCCTTTGGTTCCTTTCCCAGCATCTTGCGTATAAAGGTCAGTGCCGAAGCATCCCCGATATCTCCCAGGACATTCAGGGTATGAATCACGAGGTCCGGGTCGTCGTGCATGAGGTTGTCGCAGAGCATGGGCACCGCCTTGGGGCCGATGCGCACCAGCTTGGACTTGGCATAGTTTCTCAGGTGGGCATAATGCGAACTCAGGGATTGATTCAGCTTGCTGAGGGAAACATGATCCTGAACCTGGGAAAATATGTCCAGAATAAGTATATCCAGCTGGGCATCACTGCCCATTTTCTCCGATAACCGCTGCATGGCCGTTGGTGTGCCTATCTGTCCCAGGCTCCTGGTGGCGGCGATGGTCAAAGGTTTGTGATTGGAATAAAGAAATTCGCTTATGGAATTGGTGGCGGCAGGATCTCCCATGGATCCTAAGGCGGTAATGGCTTCCTTCAAAATATTTTCGTCCAGCTCCCGCACCAGGATCTCCATAAGACCTGTAGCCGCCTCCTGCAGCCTTAACTCCCCGGCCATACTGATAAAGACTTCCCGGGGAGGCACCTTGTCCTCGATGGTCTTGAGAAGAATTCCCGGTTGCTGCAGGGTTACTGCCATGAGTGCGCTCTTGAGGTCTAAAAGCTGTTCCTGCAGGGCCGGCCTCTTTGAAATGAGAGAAACAAGCAGAGGTCCGACAAACTCAGGCTTGCCCTGTTCCAGGATATGTATCAGCTTTTTCCGGGTGCCGGCATCAGCGCTTTCAATATGTTCCAGGACCAGGTCGGCCTTTATCCGGTCCTGCTTGGAAACGTTGTCTTCCAGTTCACTCAACAGGTGCCTTGGGTCGAAATGAGACATTTTCTCTCCTTGTCATTCCGGCGACAACCAGGCTCTATCCCTGGTTCATCAGCGCACATTTTTTGAATTTTCTGCCTGTCACGCTGCAAGTGTTCTCTCTAGTTTCCATCCGGAAAGTCTTTCTTTCCGGATGTTGAAGCTATTGGTTTTCTTTCCGGAAACGAGGAGTTTTTTCTTTTGGCAAGGAAATCAAGCAATTATGAGGAGGCGTATCTTAATA
>NZ_QYZY01000059.1:0-4075 GCF_003838035.1 Desulfonatronospira sp. MSAO_Bac3
TCGTAAACAAGCATATATTTTTTCGACCCGGGAGTATGTCATGATAAACAAAACCATAACCGCAGGCCTGATTTGCTTTACGCTCTTTGTGTCAGCCTTTTTCCTGGCCGGAGAGGCCTCAATATATTTCAACGCCACTGCCTTTCTGGTGGTCACTTCCGGCACCCTGGGCGCCGGACTTCTAAGCTCCGGACCAGGAAGGGTGAAAAAGGCCCTGGGATTCGCATCCAGGGCTTACACCGAAGAACAGGGGCGGGAAAAAAGACTCCTGGACGCCCTTATGAGCCTGGGGCATCTGCACCGCAGGCACGGTATCATCAGCCCGGAAAGCATCAGGGAGATAAACCCTGTAGCTGCCCACGGGCTGGAGCTTATAAAGGACGGCTACAGCGAGACCGAGATCCGGGAGATCATGGGATCTGATGCCCAGGCCCACTGCCGTTTCCGGCAGGAACTGGAAAAGGTATTTCGCAACATGGCGGCCTACGCCCCCTCATTCGGGGTGGCCGGCAGTGTAATCGGGCTGGTGGGACTGCTCATGGGTATAGAGGAAACAAGCCTTATCCTGAAAAATGTGCCGGTCACCCTGGTCTCCACCCTTTATGGCATAGTTCTGGCCAATTTTCTGCTGCTGCCCGTAGCTGAAAAAATGCGCCAGGAAAAGGAAAAGGAAATCAGGGAACGGGAAATGGTTTTATGCGCTATGATCAACATGAGCAGGGGCGCTGACTTTTTGAAGATGCAGCGCATGCTCAACGCCATGGCCTCGGAACCGGAACTGCGGGTGGAGGACAGCGGTGCCTTCAGGCGCATCAATGCCGCCATAAAAAATCAGGGCGTCAAGGCCCGGGCGGAGGGTCAGTAACCCGGCTGTGAAGTAAAGACCCTGAAATTCATCTCTTTACTTTTGGCGTCCTGCTGATTAATATGCACTTTGTGCGCCTGTAGCTCAGTAGGATAGAGCAGGAGCCTTCTAAGCTCTTGGCCGGGGGTTCGAATCCTCCCAGGCGCGCCACTTACCCCTTCCCCCCTTCTTCAGGTCTATCAATACGGTATCGGCAGAGTCACAAAGAGGTGGGTGCCTTCTTCTTCCGAGGTGGTGAAGGTAATATCTCCGCCGTGCGCCCTGGCGATGAGCAGGGCACTGTAGGTGCCAAGGCCCGTGCCGTACTGCTTGCCATGGGTGACGTAGCGGTCAAAGAACCTGTCCCTGATGTTTGCGGGAACAGCCCCCTGGTTGTGGATATCCACCAGGCATGAATCCTTGCTGCGTTTAATGACAACCTGCACGCTTTCTCCAGTGGGAGAGGCCTCCAGGGCATTGTGCAGGAGATTGGCGAACAGGGATTCCAGAAGAATCCTCTCCCCTTTTGTCTCCACGCTGTCACTTCTGGTCATGGCCGCTCCGTTGAGATAGTATTCCAGCTTTACGCCCTTGTTTTCCGCCGAGGGCAAGAGCTCTTCATGCAGTGAACAGAAAACTTCAGCCAGGTTGACCCGTTCCTCCTTGAGGGTATAAGTGCCCTGTTCTATCCTGAGCAGGGACATGGTGTTGTTGAGCATGCGCAGGAGTTTTATCCCGCTCTGGTAGATGGTGACCACGAAATTGCGCTGCTTTTCGCTCAGGTCCTCTTTGAGCAGATGCCGGCCCAGGCCGGCGATGCCAATGAGGGGAGACTTCATATCATGGCGCACTATGCGCTCCACTTCACTGCGCATTATTTCCAGCCTCTTTTCCTGGGTGATGTCTGTGAGCACCCCGTTCCAGACAACGGCTCCGTCTTCCTCCCGCACCCTGCACAGGGCCCTGTTCTTGATCCAGACCTTTTCCCCGTCAGGTCCTCCGGGCATGGAAAATATGAATTCCTGGAGTTCATCCGATTCTCCCCCCGACTCCAGGGCCTGCAGAAAAGTGGCCCGGATGTCCTCGTCCATACTCTGGAAAAAAAGCTCCTGATCCTCCAGCACCTTGTATGGGTCCAGGCCGAACATCCAGCGCACACCGTCGCTGATAAAGGTAAACATCTTCGTGTCCCGGTCCTGGACATAATACTGATATACAACACCCGGTATGTTGGAGGTTATTTCCCGCAGGCGTCTTTCGCTGGATTTCAGGGCCCGCTCCACCCTGGTCCGGTCGCTTACGTCCTGAATGGTCTCAATGGCTCCAAGCACCCTGCCCTGCACGTCCTGGTAAGGAGCAGCCAGAAAGTATATATCCCTGGCCTCGCCCTGAATGTTCAAGGTATCCCTGGCCTCGTAGGCATCAGGGATATAAAGGCAGGGGGCAAGGTTTTTATCTCCGTAAAGGGTGCACATCTTTTCCACGTTGCCTTCCAGTACCAGGTCAGCCAGTACCTGCCTGCCCGGACCGGGGTAGAAGATCCTGGAGTCCACGGCCCGGCCCAGGGTCTTATCCCTTAAGACCCCGGTAAAAGCTTCACAGGCCTTGTTCCAGATAACCACCTTGTGCTCATGGTCGATTACAAAGGTGGCGATGGGCACAGCGTCCAGGATGGCCTCAAGCTGCTTTCTCCTGATCCTGAGCCTGGATTCGTACTCCTTGTGTCTGGTGATGTCCCTGAGGGTGGTCAGGACGGCTTCCCTGCCCCTCCAGGCGATCTTCTTCATGTACACTTCCACGGAAAACTGCCTGCCCTCGCCTGGAATCCTGGCAGTAGAGGAAAAAAGAAGATTCCCTCCGGCATCTATCCTGGAGCAGAGCCTTGAGAGCTTGCGCATGGGGGCATGCGGCGCAAAAAAATCCCTGCCGAAATCAAGGTCAAGAGCCCTGTTTCTATCCACGCCGAACATCCGCATGGCTCTTTCATTAAGCTCCAGGATACCGCCTTTCGAGTCATGCACAAACAGGGCCTCGTTTACTCCGTGAAATACCTGGAGCAGGTCCTGTAGGCCGGCCCGGCCTGCATCATGGCCTGAAGGATTATTATCGTCCTTTGTTGTCATAGGCCCTAATTTTCGAAATCCTTTTTACGCACCCAGTTGCGGTTCTGGTCCTGGACATAATGGTTGTCATCGGCCAGGCGGTACATGCGGATGCGGTTCTGCAGGGCCACTTCCTGCACGGAGGTATCCGTATCCGCGGCGATTATCTGGTAAAGCTCTCTGCGGTCGTAATTTTCCGAGTCCACCAGGTCCTGCACCCGGGATGGAGCGCCCTGATCGACTAAAGCAACCATGCCGTTCCAGGCCTCGCCCACCAGGCCCTGGTCCTTGGCCTGTACCAGGCTGGAATGGCGGTCCTTCATGCTCTGCACCACTTCATCCTTGCTCCTGTTCTGGGCCCAGGCAGCAGAACTTCCCAGCATAAAAGACAGCAGACATATCAAAAGCACCGTCCAGATTTTATTTTGCATGATCTTAACCTCGTGGTTCATGTTTTGAAACTATTGCAACTGCTTCAGCTCTTCTTCGGAAAAAATATCCTCCATACCGCCCTGAAAAGCTAAGGCGTCATCCAGGGCCTTCTGCACCTTGAGGTTGATGTCCACTGTGACATGAATGGGGGCTATTTCTACCTTGTGGGTAGTGTCGGCGGTCACATGGTGCCTTGTGCACGATGCCAGCAAAAAAATAAGCACTGCCAGTAAACACAGAATCTTCTTGTCCATGATTCTCTCCGCTTCTTTGGTAACAGTTCAATGTACTGATAAACGGGTCAAAGGTCGGGGTCAAAAATCCAGCCAGTCGTCCAGCGCCCTCCTGGCGGCGTCTTCTCCGGTGATTCCCAGATCCAGGGCATGGTTCAAAGTGTCTTCCAGGCCACTGACATTGAGCACCAAGCTGCCCACGCGCTGGGGAGGATCGCCGTGCACTCCCTCTCCGCGGATCTCTATGCGCGCCCGGACATCATCGGCCATGGGAATGATATTCAGAGTAAAATAATCATACTCGAAATCCCTGAGGGCCTCTTCCAGCCTTTCGCTCAGGATTGAGAGGTACTCCTGCCCGGCCAGGCTCTGGCGCACATACATAAGCAGGGTATCCATGAGCTCTTCATCTTTTATGCCCAGCCTGCCGGTTCCAGGAAGGGAATATATGTATCCGTCCCCAA
>NZ_QYZY01000060.1:0-12863 GCF_003838035.1 Desulfonatronospira sp. MSAO_Bac3
CACTGGAGCGCACAGTGCGGGCATAATGCTGCTGCTCACTGTCCAGGTCCGTATCCAGAAGCAGCCCGGTCATGCCGATGACCCCGTTCATGGGGGTGCGGATTTCATGGCTCATGTTGGCCAGAAATTCGCTCTTGGCTTTGGTGGCTTCCTCGGCGTTTATGCGGGCTGCATCCAGTTCTGCATTTTTCAGCTCAAGATTTCTGGCATTGCGCTGCAATTCTTCCTGGGCCTGTTTTTTTTCTGTAATGTCACGGACAATGCCTATGGCATGCCACTGCCCTTGGATAAGCACAGATGAAAGAGACAGTTCCACTGGTATTTCGCGGCCATTCTTTGTCAAAGCGTAAAGTTCCGTAGTTCTGCCTACGGCATTGCCCTGGCCGGTGCTTTGAAATTCTGGGAATGAAGCATGGAAATCCTCGGTGTACCGGGAAGGCATGATCAGTTCATGCAGATCCCGGCCTATGGCTTCATCCCGGGCATAGCCCAGAATGGTTTCTGCGGCCGGATTCCAGTAAGATACATATCCTTGGGCATCCATCATGATTATGGCGGTCTGGGCAGCATCGGTTATTGTTTTCAGGCGGGCCTGACTGTTCTGCAGGGCTTCCTGGGTGCGCTTCTGTTGCACCAGGTCCCAGGTTACATCTGCAAAAAAGGAGATTACTTCGACATCCTTTTTATCATAGGCTGCAGGTTTATTGCCCAGGCCCATGATTGCAACGACCCTGTTATCCCGAATAACCGGAACCACGGCTTCGCGAATTACCCTGGCATGTCCCTCTGGCAGGCCTTTTTTGTCCGGCATGGACTCATAATCATTGTGGATAACCGGCCTTTTCTCACGGGCAGCCTGCACCCAGACCCCTGCCTGGTCAATGGGATAATGCATTTTGTTGCCGGGCATGTGACACAGTTCCTTTAATGACCTGGTTGACCATCTCTGCAGGGAAAGGGTCTTCTGATCTTTTTCCACGAAATGAAAAAAGCCAATGGAACTGTCCACAAATTCTTCAGCGTCATCCAGAACCTTGGTCATAAGCTCATCTAAGGAATGAGCTTCTGCATACTCATAAAGCTCCAGCCTCTTCATGGTCAGCAGGTTAGCTGTATGTTCACCGGTGATGTCGCGAAAAACAAGTACAGCTCCAATAATGTTGCCCATGTTGTCTTTGATGGGGGAGCAGCTCTTTTTGATGGTTATTTTGCTGCCGTTTCTAACTATGAGCACTGAATAGGTCTCCTGGCCAACGACACGGCCCTGCTGCAACGCCTTAGATACAGGATTTTCCTCCTGGCTGTGGTCATCTAATGTGACAATGTTGAAGACTTCTTTCAGGGGGCGACCCATGCATTCATCAATGGTCCAGCCGGTCAGGTTCTCTGCAGCCGGGTTCATTTCCTGTATCCGTCCAAGTTTATCGCAGGAAAAGACTCCATCGCTTATGGCATGCAGGGTAGCTGCTGTATGATCCCTGCTTTCCAGCAGCTGCATTTCCGAATGTCGCACAAGACGGTATCCCATGCCCAGCCCCAGCAACCCCAGAACACCGATGAGTGCATGGGCAATCCCCAGATCTGTTTTCTGCTTTGCGCCCTGGGCCATATATGGCTCCCAGGGTACGGAAACACTGATTCCGCCTTGAATATCGCCTACGGCGTACCCCTGATGCCCGTGACAGCCAAGACAGCTTTCCTGTGTTTTTAATGGCTCCATGAATCGCAGGTATTGCTGGCCAGTAATGTCTTCCACGGAAGAAACCCGGTCTTCGCCTTGCCTAAAGGACAGCAGGGCCTGGCTCTCCCATTGGTCCGGGGCGTTTTCCCGACGGAGGGGATTGAGGCTGGTGATGTGCCCCAGCATATCGTAGTGTTGTAAGCCCAGTGCGTGCACCTGACGGGTCATGTACGATGGGTTGAGCAGGGTCAGATCCTTGCCGCCAGTGGTGGTTACGTCTCTGTCAGGGACATGATCAAGATAAGGGTTGGGTGGGGTGGTCTCGGTGGGCTGGACATAGACACCGCCATGCATGGCAGCCCAGTGCCGGTAGGCAATATCTTTTTCAAAGTAGGCCCTGGCTTCGTTTTCAGCCAGAGTCCTGGTTGTATTTTCCACCTGATGCCAGTTCCAGGCCAGAGACACCGCCAGTACGGCGATCCAGATCACTGCAGCTGTCAGAAGCAGGCGGTTTGTGTTCAAAGAAGTCGTCAGTTTGAGCTTATTCATGACTTTATTCCTTGCTTTAAAGTCTCTGCATTATCTTTGCAGATCGTGCCTGCAGACGGGTTTAGATGCTTTTGCAGCCACGTTTTTTGCAGAAAAAATTCAAGGGGCATATCTTTTGGATGGTCTTTAATGCGCAGATCACAAAGGGAAATGGACATTGCCATGCGAGGGTGACCGGGTGTATATAAAAAGGGGCAGTGCATGTCATTTCTGCCTTAAGGCGCAGTTTTCAAGGTGCAATCCAAATGCGGCAATTTGCTCTGATTTAGAAATATTTAAGTCAGGCATGTTTTCTGATTTAACTTTATTGAAAGTTAATATTTCCAAAATCTGCCACGGTCAATAAAAAAAACAACAAAAAAAGATGAGCAATGGGGTTTAATGCCGTGATGTCTGCACTGTATCGGGCCGGGTTTTAATCCTGGCATCTGCTCCAGACTACCTGAAAAAGGGGCACGTACCATGAAGAACAGCGCAGTTCTTTCAGGGTCTGGTCTTCCTGGGAGGCCTTGCGGTGCAGGGCGGCCAGGAAGATGACCTGCTTTACCCTGAAGCCCCGGGACAGGTAGTTTTCGTATATTCTGCTGCCCCTGTCCGACAGGGCGGTGACTGGAACACCTGCGGTGCAGACAAGATACCTGTTTGCCCAGGGCAGAAAGGTGAACTCCTTTCCCGGGTTATCCTGCAGGGCATCAATGGCTGCAGTGGTCTCCCCGTGGATGTTGTCCCAGGCCGGGTAGGACAGGATGACATGTTCCGGGGACATCTCCCAGAGTTCTTCCCGGGCCAGGTTCTGTTCAACCGGGGTCAACGCAATGTCGCAGGAAATTCTGCTCACCGCTTCTGGTCCGGCGGCAAGAATCTCCGGGGCAAAGGGATGATCCGGACCGCAGCAGAGTACCAGCCTGTCCCTGGCCCGGGTCATGCCCACGTAATAAAGCCTGCGCTCCTCTTCCGGGCTTTCCCGGTCCCCCGGGGTGCCTGCCAGAATCACCGCCGGAAACTCCAGCCCCTTGGCCCCGTGCATGGTGCCCGCCCGGAGAGCGCCGGGAGAGCGGCTTTCCATGCGGCGCAAGTCCCTGGATGAATCCCAGACATGCTCGCAGAACTCATACACAGG
Organism: Desulfonatronospira sp. MSAO_Bac3; assembly: GCF_003838035.1. NCBI lineage: Bacteria > Pseudomonadati > Thermodesulfobacteriota > Desulfovibrionia > Desulfovibrionales > Desulfonatronovibrionaceae > Desulfonatronospira > Desulfonatronospira sp. MSAO_Bac3. The sequence goes on from NZ_QYZY01000060.1 coordinate 3,351, forward strand.
TCTGCGCATGGAGCCGCATTCATCCCGGTAATCCCGGGCCATGATTTCCAGGTGGTACAGCCAGAGCCGGCTGCGGGCGCTGCTTTCAACCATCAGGTGCATGACCAGGTCATAAACCTCGCTTCCTGTACACAGGCTGCCGGGACAGCGCATGAGCAGGTCCATGATTTCATGTACCTCGCGCACCAGGGGCAGGGAAATGTTTCTGCGGCGCATGAGGCTTAGCTCCATGCCGGCGTGCCTGGCCAGGTTGGCCAGGGCGAAGACCTCCTGGTTGGTGCGGCACAGGATGCAGATGTCCTCTGGGGACAGTCCATCCTGGACCATAAGTCGCCGGGCCTGGTCAAGAGCTGCCTTGAGCATGGCTTCCCTGGACCCGGCCATGATCATCCCCACGGGTTCGGCTTTGTCCTTGCGCACCGCTTCCACCGGAGGCGTGTTCATGCGGTCCTGGTTGTGGCGGATCAGGGCATTGGCAGCCAGGGTCACCGGAGGCAGAGAGCGGTAGTTGTGCACCATGTGCACTATTTCCGCCTGGTACTCCTGTGCAAAACGCTGGATGAAGCGTACATTTGCACCCTGAAAAGAATAGATGTTCTGGTCTGCGTCCCCCACGGCCAGCATGGACGGACGCGGGCTCTGTTCATCTTCGTTTCGGCCGGCCAGAAGGGAGATAAGCTGGTACTCCAGGTCATTTATATCCTGGTATTCGTCCACCAGGATGTGTTGAATGCCCAGCAGCCTGTCCCGCCAGTGCAGGGCGGAACCGTCTTCCTGGGTGCTGGTTCCGTCCAGGTAGTCCACAGCTTCCTGGAGAATTCCCTGGAACACTGATGTATCGCCGCCTTTGCCGGCCAGTGAATGCCCGGTTATGGACATGGCCATGCTGTGGTAGGTGTGGATCTTGACTCCGGCACCGCTTTTACCCAGCAGGTCCTTGAGGCGGCGGCGCATTTCAGCCACAGCGCTTCTGTTGAAGGCCACGGCCAGGATCCTGTAGGGGCGTACCTTGAGGACTTTGATGAGATAGGCCATGCGGTGCACGATGACCCTGGTCTTGCCGGAGCCTGGGCCGGCCACCACCAGCATGTTTTTTTCGGCCGGGGCCTCCACTATACCCCGCTGCACTGAACTGAGTTTCTCCAGAATGGCTGCGTGCTGCTCCCTGGTGACAGGCAGTTCCAGGATGTCCCTGCGGTCCTGGAGGTGCTCGGCCACAAAAGCGGTGCGGCTTTTTTGAAAGTAATCGCGGACAAAGCGCAGGGCCTGGCTTATGCCGTCGAATACAGCGCCCAGTTCGGCAAAGCGGCCCATGATGTGCACCTGGGCGATTTTTTGCCTGTAGAATAAGGACAGGGAAAGATAGTCCCCGGGGCTGAACCGTCCTTTGGGATCGGTTACGCTGATGCTCATGGCCGGGCGGATGATGGACAGGCCGTTCTGCAGACATACGGCCCGGCAGTGGTGCAGGGCGCTCAGGCCCTGCCGGCACAATGAGGGGTGATCGCTCAAGTGGGCCGTGATCATGTTTGCGCGCAGAGCGTTTTCCGCCTCTCCGGTGCGAAAGGAAACCAGCAGGTCTTTGCCGCTTACCCCGGTGTCGATCCTGTCCAGCAAAAAAACCAGCAGTACCCTGGCCGACTGGTTGCGCCTGGATGCGTGCTGCCTGATCCGGTCCCATTCATGCTGCAGGATTACCTGGTAGGAGTTCTGGGAGAGCTGATGCAGACGCAAGAGCTTTTCATCCACCAGGAGTTTGAGGATATGCAGCAGTTTTGCAGGAGCAGCTTCTGTATGTCCGCGTTCCTTGAGCCTCTGGCAAACCGGGCGCAGGGGCATGTTGTACACGACCCCGGCCCGGGCATCGGGTTCGTCCTCCTCCATGAGGGCGAACAGGCTTTCCTCCAGCCCCAGGTATTCCCTGAGGCGGGACCGGGAGTCATCCTGGATGCCTTTTCGCAGGTAAGCGGTCATGTTCAGGTCATGGTTAAGTATCCGGGCCTGGCGCATGGCTCCCAGGCTGCGCAGGATGCGATCCGGTTCCGCTCCCAGTCTGGCGGAGAGCATGTCTGTGTTTAAAAGTTCCTTAGGGTCAGCCTGCATGATTATGTCCAGCAGGGCCATCCACAGGGCGTGCTCTGACGGCGAAAGGTTCAGGCCGCCCATTATTTTCAGGGCTTCCTCTTTGTCCTTGACCAGCAGACGACCCTGGATGGCGGTGGTCTTGTTGTCTCCGCGCCTGATCTTGCCCCGGCGCTCCAGCCAGGACAGGGCGGTACGCACCTTGGTGTCGGCCATGGGTTCATGGGAGTCCAGGGTGTCGAAACCGTATTCTTCGAACTCCTCGCTGGCCAGGAGCTCCCCGGAAGTCATGACCATGTCCGGGTTGTTTCTGGAAGAGGCCAGGCTTTTGAGTCCGCCGTACATGGACCTGATGTCCCGGGCGGATATTTCCGAGGCCCGGCAGAGTTCGAACTGGGTGTCCAGATCATCAGGGTCGAACAGCAGGCAGCAGACAGCAGGACGATGATCCCGGCCGGCCCGTCCGGCCTCCTGCAGGTAGTTTTCCAGTGAACCCGGGGCCGAGGCATGAATGACCACCCGGACATCGGGCTTGTCCACCCCCATGCCGAAGGCGTTGGTGGCCACTATGACCTGGATTTCACCTGCCAGAAACCTTTCCTGCACCGAGGTCCTCTCTTCCGGGGTGCGCCCGGCGTGGTAGTATTCCACGTTCCAGCCCATATGTTCCAGGGCCTCGGCGTACTCTTTTGTTTTTCTGCGGGTGGAGGCGAAGACTATTCCTCCGCCGTCTTCCTTGTCGACCAGGACGCTTTGCAGAATAGAGTGCATGCGCTGGGTCTTTTCCGGTTCAGCGCAGGGGATGACGTCAAAGCGCAGGTTGGAGCGCTCGTGCCCGCCCTGGAAAAGGACCAGGTCCCGGCCCATTTCATTTCTGAAGTAGTCCAGGATTTCGTCCACCACGTCCTTTTTGGCCGTGGCCGTGAAGCAGGCGATCTGGGGTTCGGGGTGGGGCGGTCCGGGGCATATTTCATCCAGAAACGAGGCCAGGGCCAGATAGTCGGGGCGAAAGTCGTGGCCCCACTTGGAAAAGCAATGGGCCTCGTCCATGATGACCATGGCGATTTCCCTGGAGCGCAGGGCATCCTTGACCGTGGTGTTTCGAAGCTGTTCCGGGGATATCCACACCAGGTCCAGGTCCCCCATGCGGATGCCTTCCAGGGCCTGGGAGCGTTCCAGCAGGGTCAGGGTGGAATTGATGGTGCAGCCCTGCAGTATGCCCTTGCGCAGGAGCCCGTCCACCTGGTCCTTCATAAGGGACTGCAGTGGCGAGACAATGATGCTCAGTCTCTTGCCCTGTTCGGCCTTCATCAGGGCCGGAAGCTGGTAGCACAGTGATTTGCCCGCGCCAGTGGGCAGCACGGCCAGGCAGTCGTTGCCCCGGATCAGCGTCTCCACAACCAGTCTCTGCAGGGGCGGGTCCTCGTCCTTCACCGGCAGGTAGTCGGGGTATCCGAAGTAGCGCTGCAGCTGTGCCCGGGAATCAAAGGCGCTGCTGCAGTAGCTGCAGGCAGGGTCGCTGCAGGGAGTCTCGCGCAGGGAGCGCAGAATGCCCGGGATTGCAGCATGGCGTTTCCAGACCCAGGTGGGAAGAACCGAGTTGCTCCCGGACACCTGCAGCCAGGCCAGGATATAGGCCAGGGAGCAGGATTCCCGGCTGTCATCCCAGAGGGTCTCAAAGGCGGACTGTGCATGGCTGACGCAGGCATGCCCCCCGGCGTTTTCTTCCCAGAAGGATTTGCACCACTCTTTGTCCTTGAGGTCTGCCCCGGCCAGGACTGCGAAAAAATGCCCCAGGCCGCTTTCAGGATGGGACCTGTGCATCAGTGTGCCGTAAAATATCAGCTGTTCCCGGGGCAGGGCCTGAAAGGCCTGAATTTCGTCCTGGAAGACAAGCTCGGCCTGGGCACAGTCCTGGATGGGATCGTTTTTTGCCGTGCGCACCAGCTTGTAGTCCTTGACTAAGTGGTGGTAGGGATTTTTGGGAAAGGCCAGGGGGGAGAGGTGCAGGGTGTCCAGGGCAGGCAGCTTTAATAGGGAAAATTCCGGGAAATGTTTGCGCAGCCAGGGCAGGTCATGACCGATAATATTGTGCCCCAGCATAAATGAAGCTCTGCCGAAGGACTGTTCCAGCCTGGACAGGGCTTCGTCGGCCCTGAAATTTCCCTGAAAGGCCAGCCTGGGCTGCCATCCGGGTCCTGTGGCCCCGATTTTGATCAGGGTCTTCCTTTCCGGATGAATCTCCAGATCCAGGACCACAATATTTTGAAACTCCCTGGAAAGGGTCAAGTCAATAATTTTTTCCCGGGTTAGAGTTGTCAATTTTCATGATACCCCCGGCAAGCATTACGGCTTTATTTTCAAACCCAGTTCTTGGCAGAAATCAACCAGGGATATCCATTTTTCACTGGCAATGGATCTGACAATATTCATATTCAAGCTCTGGTATTCATGGATAGCCACATTTCTGAATCCGGTCATGGAAATCATACTCCGGGCGGTCTGTTCCGAGATGATGCCGCTTTTGAAAAGGAGCCTGAAAGCATCGGCACTGCTTTGAGGCATGCCCAGGTGCTTTTCGGCCACAAGGTGCATGGCAAGATCGATGGCCGCCTGGCAGGCCCGTTCCAAATTCAGAATCAGGGCATCAATGTGCGTCTGCTGTTTTAAGTCCGAGTCCAGGTTGTATTCTTCTTTCATCCTGCGTAAGCTGCGTTCGATTATGGCTGCCTTGTTCCGGGTGATATCATCATGATTCATAGGCGCGGAGCACCTCCTGTCTTTCTTCGTTGAAGACAATGTACATTCCCAGGAGTGTGCAGGCTTTCAAGTCAGCTTCGGATTTATCCCGGACAAAAATTCTTTGTCCTGTCAAAAGGGCCTCCTTTGCGTAAACCAGATTGCGGGAGCTTATTTCTCCTATATCCAGCATCAATCCTGTCATAAAGGCCAGGTCCCCGGCCAGGTGCAGGCGGTCCATGTCGCTAAATAACTTGGGATCTTTGACCAGAAGCGCCAGGTCAACATCGCTGTCCGGACGCATTTTTCCTGTTGCAGCACTGCCCATAAGGTAAAGGGCCAGGATTCTTTCATCCTGTCTTACATGTTCTATGATCTGTTTGAATTGATATTTATCAGGCATTGATTTTTCACAAGGGCAATTATGAGCTAAAGGCTTCACGCATCTTTCGGGCCAAGTTTTCCGGTCTGTTCAGGATCAGTTCATTCTGCATGAGCTTCTGGAAAAAATAATCATCCGTCCTGTGATGCGGGGCTACGTTTTGTCTGTTCACCAGGCGCATCATGCAGCAGAAATGCGGGCTGTCCTGGTCCAGAGGTGCGCTGAAACAGGTGAAATTGAAGGTGGAAAGGCTCATTTCATGCCAGACGTTAAATACATGGTTTAGGCCCCGGGCCAGGTCCAGAACGTCCTGGTGGGTCCACTGCAGAAAGTTCTGCCTGTCCGGCCAGACGACCTGGATTTCATTGTAGCCCATGGGTGCGAAAGCGGCAATCCAGCAGGCGTTTCCAGTGGTTCCTATCCAGCGCTCATCCCGGGCTTTTTCCTGCTGCAGCAGGTCATCCCAGAAGCAGGTGTTGTGCTGCTCATGATACCGGGCGCATTTTTGCAGTATGAGTTCATGATGGGTGCTTGGCGTGGGGCTGTTTATTATCTGGAAATGGGGATGCACCAGGCTGGCCCCCGCCGGAAAAAGGTAGTTGGCGTTAAGAGTGGCATAGCGCATCTCTGGATCATAACCGTGGCATTTGCGCACGAAGTCCAGGGCCACGCTAAAGCCGTCTGCCAGCAGCTGCACCGGAAAATTATTCAGCTTGCGCAGATGTTTGTCCCCCAGCCTGATTACACTGTGATATGCGCCGATAGGAAAAAGGTTGGGAAAAAGTGCAGCCTGGCCGTGCTCCAGTCTGCCCTGGGGCAGAAATTCCTCCGGGTAGGCCGGGGTGTTCTTTTTCCAGTCTTCAGGACATAAAAAGCAGGTCCGGGCGGTTTCTTGGCCTCTTTGCTCCAGGTACTCATGGTCAGTGTCGGGAAACAGGATCTGAGCCTTGCCTTCCAGTCCGGTGTTGAGCACGCTCTGATGCCCGGTAAGGGGGTCTGTGCGGACCTCCAGGTCCTGGGTAGTGAGCTGCATGTCCTGGAAGGGATTATGAAAACGCGACTGCTGGTGATGGACTTTGAATTCTATCCCGGCCATACTCTCCTCCTGCCTTGTTCGATTAACGTAACGTAACCATTCAGGGGATGCCTGGTGCCAGTAATCAATACCGAGGACCCCTGAATGGTTGCCGATTAACTTATTGTGATGACCCAAGTGTAGGCTGGAACAGAGGTCCGGTCAATACTGTATTGATATTTTTAAAAAAATAAAACCAGGCAGTACATTGTTAATTCAAAGTCCGGTTCAGTTCATCCATGTTCTGTTGCAGGTGCAAATTGGCCTCCTGCAGGGAGGAGGTGAGAATGTGCTGCATTTGGGGATCAAAGATTCTGTGCAGGCTGTAGTTGGGAACCAGTCTGAATCCCCTGGACAGTTTATGTTCACCACCCATGCCGGGGTCAAAAGTCTGTATGCCCTGCTGGATGGCCCAGTTTATAGGTTCGTAGTAGCACAGGCTGAAATGCAGGAAAGGCAGATTATCCATGCCTCCCCAGTATCTGCCGAAGAGCCTGTCTTTACTGAACAGGAGCATGGACATGCCCAAAGGCTCTTGATGTCCCTCACCCAGGGCAGTCAGGAGCAGGATCTGTTTTTTCAGGTTACGGGTCAGTCCCTGAAAAAAATCCCGGGTCAGGTATTTGCAGCTCCAGGGAAAGTATTTCTGGTTGGTGTGCAGGTAGAAACTGTACATGCTTTGCAGGTGTTCCGGCTGAATATCATCGCCTGTGAGGGCCTGAATTTTAATACCTTGAGCAGCGAGTCTGCTACGTTCTTTTTTGATGTTTTTGCGCCTGCTGGACTTGAATCCGGCCAGAAAATCGTCAAAGTCCCGGTAACCTTGATTTTCCCAGACAAAACCCGGGTGCAGCCAGGAAGCGAAGCTTTTGGTGTTTAAAAGTTTCATCCATGGATGGTCTACAAAGTGGTAATGTGCTCCGGACAGGTTGTGTCTATGGCAGAAGTTTTCTATTTCTTCTTGCATGAGACGGACCAGGGCGGCCTGGTCATATTCAGGATGCACCAGGAACCGGTATGCTTTCAGGGGCGTGAAGGGACTCATGCCCACCAGCTTGGGATAGTAGGGGCGGTTTAGACGCTTTGCCAGGCGGGCAAGCTGCTGATCAAAGACAAATTCGCCCTGGCTGTGGTGCTTGATGTACAAAGGGGCGGCGGCAATGAGCCTGTGGCTACTGTAGAGCCCGAGGTGACATGGCTGCCAGCCTGCTTCAGGTGAGACCGAACCTGACTCCTCCAGGAGGTGCAGCCACTCCCAGTCCAGAAAAGGGGTGTCCAGGTCCCGGGTGAGAGGGTCCCATTTTTCCCTGGGGATGCTTTTGATGGAGTCATGCCACTGGAGAAAGTATTTTATGCCGCTGTCTGTTCTGTCCTGCATTTGATGCAGCATAATCCTGAAGGCCTTCTTTGCCAAGCTTGGGAGAGATGACGATTACCAGACGGTGCGAGTGAATGCAGAGGCAGTTATTATCGGATCATTATCAGCTTTCACGGGGGTAGTGTTCCTGATAGTTTTTAAATTCCTGCTCCAGGTGACGAGCTTCATTCAGGTCCAGGCGGGATAACTCAAGATCAATATCAGTTGAATAGTTATCTCTGTTCTTTGTCTCGTGCAAAATTATGGAGTTGACGAACTGTTTGACCTGCTGCAGTCCCTCAGGTGATAGTTTTTTCATATTCCGCTGGATTTTACCTTGCAAGTCTTTCAAGTTCATGGCTATCCTCAGCTTGAATTTAGGTTTACCGTGTTAAAGTGCGTTAATTAGAAAGCAAGACGCACCTGCAAAAAGTCGAAAAGTTGATTTTGATCCCTGAACGTACTTTTCTAGCTCTTTGATTTTTCTGTCAACTGTCAACCGTAAACTGTCAACTGCGTCTGCAAAAAGTTTCTTTTGCAGACGCATCAAGCAAGACATGACATTTTGGTAAAATTCAAATTGCGCAAGCATTATACTGCATTAGTTGACTCAAAAGATAGCTTAGCTAAGGGTATTTCTATCATTCTATCTGCTTTCTGATTGATAGCAATATCTTCCATTTTGCGAGAAATATTTGCAGAGTAATAGCGCTCACCACATTCATTACATATTTTTGCAGGTACCTTTTCAATAATGATTAGTTGATCACCCCATCTAAAATCTACTGTTACGTACTTGTCTTCCAAAACTCCTGTTTTGCAAAAATAGCAATGTTCCATATTATTTTCTCCTTCTGAAAGGATCAATCCACTTTAGTGGTTTTGGTATATAAACAGTTATGATCAATAAGTCATCTTCATTAAAATTTCCACACAGTACATGCAACCATCTTCCATCAATGCATTTACCAACTATAAGACAGCTTTCGCCTCTAGGATCATTTGGATAATATTCAAGTGCTTCACCATTTCATATACAATTTACGATATCATTGACTTTGATCTTTTCTTAACCTCTTTCAATTTGAGCATGATGGGATAAATAAAATTTGTCTTGTTTTATTTTTTCTAGTGCAGTTTGTATATAAGGCTTATGCATAAACTGATGTTAATAATGGTTCGTAAAATAGAAGAGTATGGATCTTCGATAAAGTATATTTAGATTCCGTTTTTGGATATTGCATTCCAGAATTTCTTGATAACCAAAATCACATGAAACATCATTGCTTATTGATAAAGTAAACTTAAACATCTGGCAAGAGGCAAGTTGAATCTATGTCAATTTTTAACAAAAACAATGACTTCAAAATTCACCCAGACGCTTCATTGAGTACAACCCCTCCAGTAACCCTTCAGGTGGGAGATATGCTAATTTGTCTGTCTGCCAGGCGGGCAATGCCTTGATGGGGAACTTTATTCTTCAAAACCGTGTGTGCGGAGCACCTGTGTGAAGCCTGAAGGCTTCCCGTGCCAGAGAAGATCTTTTTGGCACGGGCAACTTCGTTGCACACAGGCGGCTTTGCCGCTCACGGCTGGGGAGTATGTCTCAAGTCTATTCTCGATGGCGATTGCTGGCATACCCTGAATGGTTGCATGATCGGGGTATTTTATACCCCTTCCTGATGGCCATTTTTACAACTTTTTAATCAATCGCAACATAATTTCCCCTTTTGAACCTTTTGCAGGCATAAATGATAAAAAAAGCCACCGGCAAGAGGTATCTTCCCGGTGGCCAAATCATCAAGGGTATCAAATGATGGTTTCAGACAGATAACTGGATTAAGCAGGTGATCTACTGAAAATTTCTGTATTTTACGG
>NZ_QYZY01000061.1:0-10337 GCF_003838035.1 Desulfonatronospira sp. MSAO_Bac3
CTGCTTATTCTGGGCCGGAAAGAATCCATGGGGCCACAGGAACAGGACCTGTTTACTCCTGTCTCCCAGAACTTGAAGATATACAAAAATGAACGATGAGTATCTGTTTAGCGCTTTGCATATGGCATGGGGACTGGCTCTTCCGGGACCCACTTGTCCCAGAAAATGATTCATTTTAAGCACAAATTGATGCCCAAGTGGGTCCCGGAGTGCCTGTCCCCTGCTTTCCTTAAAAGCGCTAAACAGATACAACAATGATAACCCTTGAAGTAACCATTCAGGGGGTTCCTCCCTAAAGACACGGGAAAGACAGCCGATTAAGTAACCGTTCAGGGGGGCAGGTACCGGCCAGGGGGACAGTCCCCTGGCCTAATGACATGAGTCACCACCGAGCACCCCCTAAATGGTTACATCGATATTATCATGGAAATGGAAAACATGCAGGGCTGTTTCTGCTGCCTGGAGCCGGTCCACACGTCAGCTCTGAAAATTATTGGGAAAAGCATTTTTTAACCTTGAAAATTGTGAAAAAATATGCAAGCAACCTTTTCAAGACTTTCCACTACACGCTCTTGTTCTGCTTCCTGACAAGCTGATTTTCTGCTTCAGTCCGTATTCGAAACGCCACGAAAACAGATCTGGTCCTGAATTAATCCGCCGGGACAAGCTGCAGCCGGACTGGACAACAGGTCTAAACCTGCAGCCTGAATGATAACTCCGGCACAAGACAAATTGTTTGTTCAGTTTTTCCCGAAAGGAGGAGGCCATGAAATACATGCTGGTTCTGGTATCGGCTGCAATGGTTTTATTTTTGGGGCTTGGACTGTCCCTGGGGGATACCTTTGAAAAGGAGTATGTCGGTTCTGATGCCTGCATGGACTGCCATATTGAGGAATATGAAAACTTCATGGAGTACGCCTCCAAATCCAACTCCGATGAAAATGTCCAGCTTATGCTGGATAAGCTTACCCCTGATGAGCAGCGTGAATGCTACGAGTGTCACACTACCGGCTACGGTGAACCTGGAGGTTTTATCAGCTTCGAGGACACCCCGGAACTGGGACACGCCGGATGCGAGGTCTGTCACGGCCCCGGCTCGGAACATGCCTTCACCGGTGATCCACACCTCATAGAAGCTGACCTGAATATCGAAGAACATTGCGCTCCCTGCCATGATGATGAACGGGTCCGCAACATCAATTACAAACCCCTGCTCTATTCAGGGGCGCATTAAGCCCCAGCAAGCGTTAACTCTTTATTTTTGAAGATGCTGGCGAGTAAATCCCGGGGCCAGTTCAGAACCATAAAACAATCAGGAAGGCCGGAAATGAAATTTGTGAATATTTTTTCAAGATCCATCCTGCTCAAGGTGGTGGTCCTGGTAGTACTGCTGGCCATCGTGGTATTCACCCTGCTTATCCTGGTCAATTCTTACTGGCAAAGAGCTGACACCATGAGCCAGATTGAAAGCCAGGGATACCGCACCACTGACCTCGTGGAACTGAACATAGAAGAGCCCATGCTTATCGGAGACAATGAAGGCACCCATCAGCAGTTCGCCCGCATTGACGATCTCTACGATGATCTAAACGTATATCTTACCGATTTCCGGGGCAATATCACCTACTCCACCAGCGAAGACAATCTCCGCATGGACATGGATGAAGTACATCCTGAACCGGATGTGCACCAGGTGGTATTTGACAGCCTGGACCGGGAAGCTGAAGAATCAGCCATGGTGACTGCCGGCGGCACAACATACTTCATGACTGTACGTTCCATCCCCAACGAACCGGAGTGCTACCACTGTCATGGGAGTTCCCAGCCCATCCTGGGCAGTATGCTGGTCATGCAGGATATTGACCCTGACCTGGCCCTGCTGCAAAGACATCAGATCCAGAACGCTCTTCTGGGCCTGGGCTGTCTACTGATCCTGGTATTTTCCATGGTATATTTCCTGAGAAAAACTGTTATAAACCGCATAACATATCTGCATGACATGGAAACCCGGGTGAGCAAGGGAGAGCTGGACCTGGAATTTCAGGATCTCGGGGAGGATGAGCTGGGCCGGCTGAACCAGGGATTCAAGGAAATGGTGCAAAACCTGAAACAAAAGATAAGTGAATCCCAGGAAAAAACTCGAATGGCCGAGGAGCAGACCAGAGAAGCCAACCTGGCCATGGAAGAAGCGGCCGAGGCCAGGGATGCTGCAGAAGAAAGAGAAAGGAGCCTGCAGGAAGCAGCAGCCCAGGTTCAAAGCATAACCAGTGAACTGACCCAGTTCACCGAACAGCTGGCCTCCCAGGTGGAGCAGGCCAGCCGGGGCGCTGAGGAACAGAGCAGGCGCACCACTGAAACAGCCACTTCCATGGAGGAGATGAACGCCACGGTTTTAGAGGTGGCCCAGAATGCTTCCAGATCGGCTGAAGAATCCACCCAGGCTCAGGAAACCGCCAGGTCCGGAGAAAAAACAGTGCATGAGGCTGTCAAGGCCATTGCAACAGTGCAGCGCAACGCCCTGGGACTGAAAAAACAGATTGCTACCCTGGGAGAGCATGCCGAGGGCATAGGCAAGATAATGAACGTGATAGATGACATAGCTGACCAGACCAACCTTCTGGCATTAAATGCAGCCATTGAAGCCGCGCGGGCAGGAGACGCCGGGCGTGGGTTCGCCGTTGTGGCCGACGAGGTGCGCAAACTGGCTGAGAAAACCATGAAGGCCACCCAGGAGGTCAGTCAATACATTTCCAATATTCAGGAAGAAGTCCACAAGAACATGGACAGCGTCGATAACACAGTAGAATCAGTAAAGGGAGCCACCAAGCAGGCCAATGAATCCGGTAAGCAGCTGAGCCAGATAGTGAAGCTTGTTAAACGGGCCAATGAACAGGTTCAGGCCATTGCAACGGCCACAGAGGAGCAGTCCACGGCCAGCGAGGAGATCAACAAGAATATTGAAGAAATAAACCGCATATCCAAGGAAACCGCTGGAGTGATGAACCAGTCAGCGCAGGCCATAACCGATCTGAACAAGCAGACCCAGAAACTGCAGAGCCTGGTGGACAAACTCCAAAAAAGCTCGCAGAATAACTGACCCTCTATCATTCAGGCTTGTAAAAACGGGTCTGCAGTGGCTCTCTGCAGACCCGTATTCCACCCAGCATCATACCAGAAGTACAAACCCCAGAAGCAGACCGCCTATAAGACCTGCATTGGCGGCATGAGCGTGCATGCTGGTGGACTGCGGGATAAGCTCATCACTTACAATATAGATCATTGCTCCGGCTGCAAATGCCAGGCCTCCGGAAATAAACATCTCCGAAATCCCGAAAACAAGCAGCCCCAGTGCTGCACCCACAACGGTCATAAGCCCTGCTCCCAGGGTAAACAAAAACACTTTCAGATTGGAAAGTCCGCCTGCCTTCAGCGGCCCTGCCACAGCGAGTCCCTCGGGTATATTGTGCAGCCCGATGGCCACAGCGATGATCAAGCCCAGTTCCGGGCTGGACTCAATACCGGCTCCTATGGCCAGGCCTTCAGGAATATTGTGCATGGAAATGCCGATGAAAATCAGATAGCCGGTGCGCAGCATTGTGCTTCTTCTAATGCCGAGACGTTCCGGGTTTTCCACCTCCAGGTGTTCACTGTCAGACAGGTGGGCATGGGGCATTAATCTGTCCAGGAGATACATAATGAGACACCCCAGCAGAAAACCTGTCACCAGCACAGTCATGGAGCCAAGTTCAAGTGCTTCCGGCATTAGCTCGAAAACGGAAACTGCCAGCATGACTCCGCCGGCAAATCCCAGCAGGGCGGCCATGGTTCTCTTGCCAGGCGGCCCCATAAACATGAGAGCCAAAGCCCCCAGGGCAGTGGAGGACCCCGCCAGTATGCTGTAAATCAATGCCTGCAATGGATTATTTGAATAGAGTTTAAGGGTTGAACGCTGATGTCTGTCATAGACCAAAAAGATCATTAAACCGGAGTTTATGCAAGCAAAACCATTTTACTTGCGCCTGTGCACGGAAAACCCTGCCTCCCTGAGCATGCTGCGCAGGTTGAGCATATGTGCTGAACCAACGAATACAGCGCAGCCGCCCTTCTCCAGAAACGGGAGCATGCGACTTAAAAAGCGCTCATCACGGCGGTTGATGACCATTTCAGTCCTGGATGGAAACTCTGCACTGGTTCCAAACATCCTGTCCAGTTCTCCCTTGAGATAACCGGTCTCATATCTCTTCTTAAGCCCTGACCAGTTATGGCAGTCCCTGAAAAACCGGACAATTCTGTCCACAGGAATACTGTCCAGTGTGCGCAGCTGCTCGGAGATGGTTTCCATGCCCAGAACGTATCTGCCCATTTCCTGAGCTGTATCCCAGGCCTCCCTGTCCACTGACTGCTCCCAGCCATGGCGTCTGAGAAACGAGGACCACATGGTGAAAAAGGCCAGCCAGGGCTTAGTGTAAGCCAGGTAATAGCGTACGTCAGGGCCGTTTTCCAGGGACATGTTCAATAGACGGCTCCAGAAGTTGCGGCCGAGCACTACTTTTTCGAGATTTTTGATCTCTGAATCCGTGAGCATGGAGGACAGCCTGGGGGTATCCGGGTCCGGATTCTTGCCGAAATCGGCTATGATATCCATGCTTACCTGGTCCAGGGGGCCTTCGCAAAGCACTGTATCCACCTCCTGGAAAAGCCTGCGCATGTCCAGCCGGAAACTGTAGGGATAAAAATGCGCGGCCCCGGCAATCCAGCTTCTGCGTCCGTTTTTTTCCAACTCCCAGATCATGGCCAGCCTGCGCTGCTCTGGAAGGTTCAAAAAAAACTTGAACTTGTCCTCCATGAAAGGAACAGGGTGCACTTTCGACTCTTTATGCGCTTCCGGCTTTTCCTCCCAGGCGGCAAACTCGAAGGGCCAGTGGGCGGTTCCGCCCCACTTCACCTTAAAACGCCTGATGCCTGGATTTACCCCAAGACCCAGATGAATGAATTCTTTTCCCCTGTCCCGGGACAGCTCGATCATTTCCCGAAAGAGCAGGTCGGTTGTGTAAGGGACATAATTGATGCGGGAATGCGCCCCGATAAGATAGCTGACAAAACGCTTTGGACCGGGATCCAGAAGCAGACAGGCGGCAAGATTGCCCTTTTCATCCCAGGCATTGAGAAGGAAAAGCTCCGGAACACCGGCCAGCACATGGACGGTACGCTGGTACATATTGCGTACCCTGGCAGGAAGAGTACGGTTATGAACAAATTCCTTCCAAAGTTCCTCATGAGCCGGAGTAAACTCCCTGCCCTGCTCCACCTCCAGGGACCTGGAGGCCTTCTGTGCAAGGCGCAGAAGGCGGGACTGCACCCTGCTTTCCACCGGCAGGATATAGTAAAAGTCCTGCTCCACGCAATGCCCGGAGAGATCTTCCGGAAGAGCAGGACTCACTGACCAGCACCTGGCGGGCCTGATTCGCTTTATGCTTTCCCGCAGGGCTTCTGAAAAGCTTTGAGGGTGATAAGGCCCTGTTAATGGATATCCAACGGCCATCAACCAGTCCCCGCCGGCCAGGAAAAGATGGTCCCGGACAATAAAAGGTTCCCCGCAGGACATGGCCCGCATTAAACTTGCAGAATGCTCAGGCACATAACCATGTTCAAGAACCCGGGAAAATTCTGGAAGTCCCAGGGTGCCCAGAGAAAATTCATTGCATACTTCAGAAACGGGTTTATTCTTCATCCCGGCAACAATGCACAAGCTTTAAGCGTTGTCAAGAATGCTTTTCACCGGCATAAGAAGCATTTCTTTACTCCTTGACACCCCCCATCACCATTGACTAACTATAATGTATGATCCAATCCATATATACGAGTCTTTCAGGTTTAAAAACGGGTATCAGTTCAGCGCTTTTAAAAAAAGCAGGCGACAGGTCCCCCGTGCTTGTTTTTGCCACAGGAGATTTCAGCATATTTGAATAATAAGTGCGGGGAGAGCCGGTCCCATGCCAAATCCAAAGCTCTGACATGATACAAAAAAGCAACTTGTATTTATACGCACAGGGAGGTGATTTATGCAGATTTACCTGGTTCAGCACGGAAAAAGCAGGCCCAAGGACCAGGACCCTGATCAGAGCCTTTCTCCAGAGGGTGAAAAAGAAGTCCGCCGCATTGCTGAAACAGCCGGGGACTACCGGGTTCCTGTCCAGGGCATTCTGCACAGCGGCAAAAAAAGAGCAGAACAGACCGCACGGATAATGTCCGGCACCCTGAATCCGGCAATAAGCATAGAAGCAGCCCAGGGACTGGGCCCCCTTGACGATGTCCAGGCCTGGAAAGATAAACTGGAAGAGCTTAACCACTTTATGCTGGTGGGACACCTTCCCTTCATGCAGCGGCTGGCTTCACTTCTGGTGAACGGCGACCAGGACAACCAGGTGATAAAGTTCCAAAACGGCGGAATTATCTGCCTGGAAAAAGAACAGGGATGGCATATCAAATGGACCTTGATGCCCAGTATTGACTGAAAACCAAAAAAGAGAGGATTTATGCAGGAAATAAAGATAACCCGTAATCCCCCCCGGGAAGAACTGGAAAAAATGGGGGTCTGGCAGTGGCCCACTTGGGGAGAAAAGGAATCAGAATTCCCTTGGCACTATGATCAGCAGGAAACATGCTACATCGTGGAAGGAGAGGTTGAGGTGACCCCGGAGGACGGAGAGCCTGTGGTCATCAAGGCCGGCGATCTGGTGAACTTTCCCAGGGGCATGTCCTGCACCTGGAAAATTAACAGGGCCGTAAGCAAGCATTACCGTATGGAATAAACGTTGAGCAGTGCCCGCCAGTTTTCGACTGCAGCTGTTTTTGTCATTTGTGGCTTCACCTGTAACCGGAGGAATGTAGCTCATGGATGATCCATCCATACTGGTCTTTGTCCTGGTCAGTTTTGTAATAGGATTTTTGTGCGGCCTTTTACCTTACCTGGTGGGCAGCGTTTACGGGATGCGGCGGCATGCCAAAGCCGGAATGATTTTATGTATCGTCGGCGGTCTTCTGGGGGGAATCGTGGTGGCCCTGCCTGTGGCCCTGATTTTCACCGGTGTGATCCTGTTCAAGACGAGATCATAAAAATAAAGTAATCAATCATAACGAACCACTCTCAGCCATGGGAGGTATGGAAGCAGGGGCGTATGATAATTAATCAGCTTGCGGACAACGCCTTATAAACCTCTTGCTAAGCCTTCTACTTGCGCCAGAGGAAAAATATTAAGGTCAGCACTGCGCTTATGAGGATACAGGTGCCCAGGGGGAAATAAAAGGTGAAGTTTTCCCTCTTGATGAGAATGTCCCCGGGGAGACGGCCCGGGGTAAAGGGCAGCTTGTCCCTCAAGAGTACCAAAAGCCCCACCGCCGCCAGAACCAGACCTATGATTATCAGTATCTTACCGGGATCAGGCCATTCCTGCATACCGTAAAACCTCAAGTTCAGCTTGAACTTTTTCTATTGCTGAGTTTGCCGGCAATCCTGTAAAACATGCTGTATCGTACCGGCTGTTACTAATCCCTAAATCCCCCAATCCCTCAATTCTTCAATCCCTCAATTCCCCAATCCCTGAATTCTCAAATCCCTGAATTCCCCAATCCCTCAATCCCAAAATTCTTCCATTCAACATATCCTGGGCAGCTGTTCTCCCTCCAGCATATCCAGCAGCCTGTGGCCGCCAAGGGAAGTCCTTAGCACCACCCTGCCCTTTTGTCCTTCCCGGACGTACCCGATAAGGGCTGCATCCCGCCCAGCAGGATGGGAGTGCATGACCTCTAAGGCCTTGCTGGCCAGGTCTTCAGGCAGGATACAGATGAACTTGCCTTCATTGGCCAGGTACAGGGGATCCAGGCCCAGAAAAGAACATCCGCCCTGCACTTCCCGGCGTACAGGTACCTGATCCTCCTGGAGAAGTATTTCGCAGCCGGACTGAGAGGCGATCTCGTTTAAAGTGGTGGCC
The DNA here is from genome assembly GCF_003838035.1 of Desulfonatronospira sp. MSAO_Bac3. NCBI lineage: Bacteria > Pseudomonadati > Thermodesulfobacteriota > Desulfovibrionia > Desulfovibrionales > Desulfonatronovibrionaceae > Desulfonatronospira > Desulfonatronospira sp. MSAO_Bac3. Next base: position 7,992 of record NZ_QYZY01000061.1, read on the forward strand.
AGCCCTCCCCGGGTTGGATCGCGCAGCACATGAACATCCCCCACTTCCCGGATCAACCTGGTGGTCAGGCTGTTCAAGGCCTGGCTGTCACTCTGGATATCAGTTTCAAACTTCAAACCCTGCCTGTGAGTCAGTATGGCCAGGCCGTGGTCTCCCATGGTGCCGCTTATAAGTACCGCATCTCCAGGTTCTGCCCTGCTGCCTGAAGGAGCAGGATCGGCTATAACCATGCCGATGCCGGTGGTATTGATAAACATTTTGTCCGCTGCTCCTTTAGGCACCACCTTGGTATCGCCGGTGATGACTTGTACTCCGCAGTCGGCGGCAGCCCTGCCCATGGATGATGCAATCCTGTCCAGATCCTGCATGTCCAGTCCCTCTTCCAGGAGGAAGGCACAGCTCAGATACTTAGGCTGTGCCCCCAGCATGGCCACGTCGTTTACCGTTCCGTGCACTGCCAGGGAACCGATGTCGCCCCCGGGAAAAAACAGTGGAAAAATGGTGAATGTGTCCGTACTCACGGCCAAAGGGCCGCTTAAATCCTCGATGAGGGCGGCGTCATCAAGGCGGTTCAGCCCTGGGTTGCCTAAGTGTTTTAAAAATATCTCCCTGATGAGACGCTGCGAGGCCTTGCCTCCGCTGCCATAGTCAAGAAGGACCCTGTCGGACATGGATATTTTTCCTTTATACGTTCTACAATGAGTATTTGAAAAAAGCCGCGCAGGAACCCTCAGTGGAAACCATGCACGGCCCCACGGGCTCAGCCGGTGTACACACGGAAGCAAAGAGCGGGCACTGGGGCGGCAGTATTTTGCCCTTGAGTACCTGGCCGCATTTGCACCCGGTATTTGTTTCAGGTTGAAGCGGGGCAGGCTCAAATTTTCTCCTTGCGTCAAACCCCAGGTATTCTTTTCTCAAAGACAGCCCGCTGCCCGGAATGTCCCCCAGTCCTCGCCAGGCGGTATCCACAGGCTTGAACACCTCCAGCATCACTTCCCTGGCCCTGGGATTGCCCTGATCTGCAACCGCCCTTTTATAATTGTTGATCACTGCGGGTGTTTTTTCCTTGTGCATACGCAGCAGAATCTGGATGGACTGCAAAATATCCAGGGGCTCGAAACCGGAAATGACAGCCGGAAGGTTGTAATCCCCGGCCAGAAACATAAACGGCTCGATGCCTGTAATGGTGGATACGTGACCCGGAAGAAGAAGTCCGTCCACCCTTATGTCCGGGTCCGAAGCCAGTGCCTGCAGAGCCGGGGGTACCAGCTTGTGCATGGGCAGAATGAAAAAATTCTCCACCTGCTGCTTGAGAGCCGCTTTCACAGTGGCGGCTACTGTAGGAGCCGTGGTTTCAAATCCTGCAGCCAGGAAAACCACGTTTTCAGAAGGGTTGTCCACAGCCAGCTGCAGGGCGTCGAAGGCGGAATAGACTATGTCCACCCTTGCCCCTTCCGCCTGTGCCTTTTTCAGGCTGTCGCCTCCGCTGCCCGGCACACGCATGAGGTCCCCAAAGGTGGCCAGGCGGAGATCCATTTTTGCCAGGTCCAGAAAAGTATTTACTTCCAGGTCATGGGTCACACATACAGGGCAGCCCGGGCCGGAAAGATGAGAGATGTTCTCGGGCAGAAGGCTCTTTATGCCGCTTTGAAAGATGGATACAGTGTGCGTGCCGCAGACTTCCATGAAACGAAAAGGTGAATCAGCCAGGTGCTGAATCTGTTCCAGAACTCTGCGGCAAAGATCCGGGTCCCGGAATTCACTTGACAAGTTCAAGCCCCAGACTGTCCTGAAACAGTTTCAGGGTTTCCAGGCCTTCCTGGCGGTCAATGCATCTCAGGGCAAAACCTGCGTGGACAATGACAAAATCCCCTACAGCCGGCATCTGGTCCACAATATCCAGGCGTACCTGGTTTTTGACTCCGCCCACTTCCACATGGGCCACATTGTCTTCTATGGACACCACTTCCATGGGAACGGCCAGACACATATATTTTCTCCTGAATTTTTATTGTTGCAATACTGCCCCGCAAGGCCTCATTTCACGGCCTGGACTCTCCAGGACGTCAAAACAATAACTAACCAGCCCGTCTCAAAAGGTCAACAAAGGAAGAGGCTGGATCCTGAGAATGTAACCATTCAGGGGGGGGCTAACCGGCCCGGGGACAGTCCCCGCGACACTTTTCCTTGACGAATACAAAAAGTACAGAAGCGAAATTAAGTGAAGCTGCATAGTCATAACTTAGCGGGGACAGTCCCCGGGCCTAATGCCATGAATCACCACCGAGGACCCCTTGAATGGTTACCTGAGAATTATTTTGCCTTTTTCAAGCTTCAGTGTTAGCA
>NZ_QYZY01000004.1:0-5850 GCF_003838035.1 Desulfonatronospira sp. MSAO_Bac3
GTAAAGCTGTATTCTGGTCATCATCAACAGCATTGACATCCGCCCCGGAGTCAATATGCCGCTTAATATCCTGTGCATCGCCCTGGGCGGCCGCCTGAAACAAATCGCCGTGCAAACTTGCCCCGCTTTTCTCCAGCATGAGCACCACTTCTGAATGCCCGTTGGAATGGGCCAGTTCCATGGCGGTATTGCCTCTGCGGTTCTGGACCTGAATATCTGCCCCGCTTTGAACAAGCAGCTCCACTATGTCCAGGTGCCCGCCCTGGGCCGCCAGGTGCAGGGGAGTAAGTTCACCTCGTCCGGGTTCATCCACATTCGGAGCTTTTTCTAACATCTGCTTCACGCTCTGGGTGTACCCTTTGCGTGCCGCCAGGTGCAAAGGGGTGTCACCCCAGTCGTCTTTGACCCGGATGTCTGCCCCTGCAGCCAGGAGAATCTCGGATATTGCCATAACTTCGTCTGCTTCTGCAATATAGTGATCAAGGATCTGAAGAAGGGCAGTCAAACTTTCATCGTGAGGATACTCCGGGTCTGCTCCGTTTTCCAGCAGCAGGGATACTGCCGGGGCTTTTCTATAGCCTACGGCCACCTGAAGAGCAGACCGATTAAGTTCATTTAGCAGGGAAACATCAGCATCATATTCCAGCAGCACTGCAACGGTCTCTTTACTTCCGTGTTGCGAGGCCAGCATAAGGGGAGTATTCTGGTGCTGATCCCGGGAATCGACATTTGCTCCCAGCAGCAGCAGGTTCTTAGCTACCTCGTAACTGTTCTGCTCAGCGGCCAGATGTAGATAAGTATTTTGGTGGTGTAATTCCTTATCAAGATTTATACCAGCTGCAAACAACAGGTCCAGGATATCGGCCCGATTGTTGCTTACTGCATAGTCGAAAGGATAAGCACCATCATTATTTACTGCCAGGACATCAGCTCCCTCTTCAAGCAGCATTTCCACCCAAGGGCGGGCATTATCTTCCAGAGTTGCAGCCATATGAAGGGCTGTATCACCGCTTGACATGGCAGTTCCTGTATCAGCCCCGGACGATATCAGCAGTTCACCAACTGCCAGATTGTCACTGACAACAGCCAGATGCAGAGCAGTGCGCTGTACATTATCCCTGGCCTCCAGTTCTGACCCGGCTTCAATAAGCATCTCGGCAACGTTTCTTGCAGGGTTGCCTGCTGCATAATGCAAAGGGAGCTGTCCTCTGCGGCATTTTTTATCAATAGACGCCCCGGCATCAATAAGCACCTGCACGAAATCACTGTCCGCCATAAGGGCTGCAAAATGCAGGGCAGCAGCACCGCCTCTTCCCGTGGCGTCAACTTCTGCACCCGCATCAAGCAGCACCATTGCCACTTCCAGGTCCGAACTTTCGGCAGCCAGCATCAGGGGCAGCCGCCAGTTCTGTTCTCCTGCAGAGCCTGGGTCAGCACCCTGTTCAAGCAGATACTTGACCACTTCTATATGACCCTTGGCAACAGCAAAGTGCAGAGGATCAATGGACTCAGTACCCATGTCCCCTGGACCAATGGGATTTTCTTCTGAGGCTGTTCCGTACCTGGGTGCTCCTACAATCCTCCTGGAAGTAACATCAGCTCCTTCCTGCACCAGCCTTTTCACTTCTGCAAGGCTGCCGGCTTGAGCTGCATCGAAAAGATTGTCAAAAGAAACCCTGACCCGGGTTTCAGGCACTTCTGCCCCAAGAGCGCTCAGCCTTGTCCTGGCGGCATTCTGCAGAGTACGGCTGTCTTTTTCAGTATTTTGGAGATAGGCCTTGTATACTGCAACAGCTTCTTCGTTTCGATCCAGATTTTCCAGTACCCGCCCATAAGAAATATAATGCTCCAGCAAGTCCTGGCCCGAAGCATCAAGATCAACAATCAGCTGCCCATAAAGATCTGCAGCCTCTGACCATAACTCTTCTGTTTCATACAGGTACAACAGCCTTTTTTTGGCCGTAGGCATGCCCGGAGTAGCAAACATGGCAAATTGATCATCAAGAAATGTGGAGCCGGGATAACGCTGCACGTAAGTTTCCAGGATATCTATGGCATCCAGATTTCTGGAGGGGCTGTAGGCCCGCATGTACATATTACTGAGCCGCCAGTAGCTTTCCTGGGCATATCCAGTATCAGGAGCTTTCTGCATTACCTGGTGGTACAGCTTTTCCATCTCATCCAGTTCATCATCATCCAGGGCATCAATCCTGGCAAAAAGAGTTCTGGCCATGTTCTGCTGCTGTGAAACTGAAAGACTTTCCTTTTTTGCAGTCTTCTGCACATCATTTATGCCAGCTTTAGTTTCAAAGGATTGAGCAGCAAGGACAAACTCATGCATATATTCTGCAAGTTCCTCCAGGGGATGGGCAAAAGCGTTCAGTAATTCGTCTTCCACAGCACGGTCTAAAAGCTCTGAAAGCGTTTGCATATCAGCATCAAGAAGGTTTATGCCCTGAGAGCGAAGCTCCAGTGCCAGATGCATAAACCGCTCCGGCAACATCCCCCAGGCACGCATGGCCCTTACGGTCAGTTCGCCCTGCACTGCAAGATCCTGAAGTTCCTGCTGCTTATTTGCTGCAGTTTCCCGGGCAATACTCTTCTCAGGACCTGACAGACACAGTATGAACGCCCAAAAACAGAAAAAAAAGCTCAAAAACATTTTTTTGTAGAAATTCAAGTTTTTCATTGAGTTTTATCCTTTGTAAAATATCAGGAATTGTATGATGTGACTGCAAAAAATCTAGGCATGAGTGATTCAGCAATAAATCAAACTTACAATGCTTTGTTTTTACTGACTCCTGACCCCTGTCTCCTGACTCCTATGTCTGCAAAAAGTACTTTTTGCAGTTGAGTCTTTATAACTATATCCATCTGATGGCTCATCCATATGCACCCGTCAGTTTAAATCCATCCTCCTGCTTCTCCAGATAAATACTATTGTATATCAAGCAGCTGCCATCTTTATAGGTAAACATGTAGGATATCAGATACTCACCTGAAGTGATCACTTCAAAATCTTGAATCATATCTATTCTTGCCTGAAATGAAGTTTTCACATTCAGCAGATAGTTCATACAGCAGATGCTTAGATCCTGCATTTTATATATTCCGGGAAACAGCAGTTCATACAGAAACTGTGGGGTATTTTTCTGCAGTATGCTGTCATGCTGCTTTTGCAGATATTCATGGTGAATATAATCCTCCATGAGACGCTTCCAGTCATGGGCGTTAACTGTCTTTTCCAGGCCCAGGACAAATGTGCCCAGTTTCAAAGAAAGCTTCTCATCCTGCAGGGTAGCCGGAGTAAAAGTCTTTCTGTCCGACTGGACATGGTATTTCAGGCATGATCTTGAGATACTGCATGCTTTATCCTGTGGGCCTTTGTCCAGGATGACCACGTCCGTGGGGCAGGTAAACATGCCGTTATAGAGGTCTATTCCCGCCGTGGCCCGGATCTTTCTGCCCTCGAACAGATCTGGATCAAAGGGGATATTGGAGCAGGGAACAATCTCTAAAGGCTTGTTTGAAGCAAAGCGCTGCGGTTCTATTATTGTTATCTGCCCGCCCCGGACAAGGCCTTCAACGGTTTTTACAGGCACCGGCATGGAAGCCCCGGCCGGCAGGCATAAGACTGCGGCAAGAAAAATACTGAGTACAGTCATGACCAGCATTACCCGCCCGGAGCTTGATGGATATTTCAAGAGTGCCTCCTGGCTTGAAGCCCTGTTTATTTACTATTCATCTGACGAATCCATATAACCCCACTCCTGCAGCCTCTTGCGGGCATAGTCGGCCTTTTCTCCGGCACCGGAACTGTGCAGAAACCTCTCGTACTCCCCGGCCGAATCACTTTTGCGGCCCATGCCTTCCAGACAGACAGCCTTGAGGAAAATGGTATTCGGGTTGCCCGGCAACATGTCTTCATAGCGTCTAAACCCCTCCAGAGCAGCGTCATACCGCCCCAGATCCATTGCCGCCACACCGCTTATGTGATGCGCCTGGGCCTCCTGCGGATAAACCCTCACGGCCCTGTCGGAAAAGTTCCTGGCTCTTTGGGGCCGGTTCAGGGCCAGCTGGCATTTGGACATGAGCACCAGGGCAGCATAGTCTTCAGGTGCCTGGCTCAGGGCCCGGCTGAATGAGTCTTCAGCCTCATGGAAGCGCTGCCGGCCCATATGTTCTTCTCCTTCCTGCATATCTTCGATGGCCCCTCTCATGCGGCGAAGATCGGCGGTATTGTCCATGTAGCGCTCTCTATGAACCGGAAAATCGCGGGCATGGGCATACTCATTCTCGGCCCTGTACCGGGCGGTGTCGTAACGCTCCTGGCTCATGGGATGGGTTGAGAACATGCGCTCGATGGCCGAAGGTTTCCTGCTGTTCACCCCCTGCAGCACATCCATAAGGCCGACCATTCCCTGGGGATTCATGCCGGCATCGGTCATATACTGCATGCCCAGTTCATCGGCCTCCCGTTCGTTGGCCCGGCTGTAGCTGGCCAGAAGTGCTCCAGTGGCCACTGCTCCCAGTCCGGCTGCCACAGCAGCATAATCCTCCTGCTGGCTTTCCAGGTACAGGGATGCACCTGCCAGCAGAGCCTGAGCCATTATGGCCCGGGACATGCGTGCGGCGGTGTGCCTGGCGTTGACGTGGGCTATTTCATGCCCCAGCAGGGCGTCCAGTTCGGCCTCATTTTCCATCTCCAGGAGTATGCCCCGGGTGGTGGCGATGCTCCCGCCGGGAAAGGCGTATGCATTGACGTTAGTAGCATTGACGCATCTGAAGGAGTAAGGCATGTCCGGGCGATGAGTGATTGCGGCCAGATCTTTGCCCTTGCGGTCCAGGTAACTGTTCAGGTTTGAGTCCTGGACCTCTCCGTAATCGGCTGAAAACTGATGCGGGGAGTGCTTCTGATCCAGGCTTATTTCGCCTGATTCGGACATAAGCATGAACTGGCGCTCTCCAGTGACCGGGTTGACCGCGCAACCGGAGACCAGGCCCAGGGTGGATACCGAGGCCAGCCACAGAAAGTCCCGGCGGTTCATGCTCCGGGTGGATATCCGGTTTTGTGGATGGTACACAAAGACCTCCTTCAGTCGTCGTCATCCTTGTCGTCTTTATCGTTTCTACTGTCTGCACTGACTATTACAGGCCCTTGTTTGCGCTCATCCTCCCTGTCCGCCCACCACTGCTCGCGGTGCAGATCGTCGAGTGTCTCTTCCCTTTGCTCCTTGCCTTTGTTTTTCCAGATGACAAAACCAATAAAGCCGGCCATAACCAGTATACCGATCAAGATTTCACCCATGGCACTTTCTCCTTGCTCAAGTTTTTTTGCCCTTTATGGCATCACAATGTCCGCTCAATATTTCAAAAAATTGTTGTCAGCTGATTTAATGATTTAATGCGTGCATCTGAATGCATCAATCAATGGCATGGAATCGGTAATCCATGTTCATGAAAACAATTTGCCGGATCTACCGCTGGGCCTGCCATTCCTCTACTGCTTGAAGCATTTCAACGCCAAACTGCTTACCAGCGCAATATTCCCATATTTCAGGGCCTGTGGGCAGTGAGTGGCGTGAACAGCCAAACCCCGAGCAAATGCAGGGATCTCCAGGGTCGCCGCATGTCGGGGCAGCACAAAACACAGACAGTAACAGTACAAAAAAAACCAGCAGAATTGAGGCTTTCCTGAAATTAAAGTAAAGCATCTTTCCCGCCATTCATACCTCCTCAAACGTTTGCTCAAGACTCACACGGCTCTGCATAACATCTCGAAGAATTGTTCAGTGACAAAAGTCAAAAAGTTATGCACTGCATTTTACTCAAGAAATGTGTGCTATGTGA
>NZ_QYZY01000062.1:0-3787 GCF_003838035.1 Desulfonatronospira sp. MSAO_Bac3
GGAAAAAAGTTCAGCACAGGCTGCAAAGACCTCTGATCTCTGTTAGCGACTTAAGCGACGTCCTCTGCCCTCCGACCTCTTCGCTAAAGTCGCTTAAGTCGCTAAAGTCTCTGACCCCTGACCCCTGACCTCTGATCCCTGTCCTCTGCGCCTGCAAACCGGCATCCTGCCGGTAGACTACACGCCTCAGGAGCCGTTATGGCCAATGGTTACATTTTCGCCCTGAACAATTACCGGAACCTTGCGCTTGCCTCCTGACAGTTCCAGCATTTTCTGCAGTTCCTCCGGTTTTTCCACAACATCCACGTAGTCGTGATCTTTATAAGCCTCACGGGCCTTATTGGTAAAGGGTCAAGTGCTTTTGCCGTATATAATGGTTCTGGGCATGATATGTTCCTTTTTCATGGTCCCGGTCAGGGCAGTGCCCTGCCCGGGAGTTTTAAAATTCAGCTTTTGTCCTTTTCCCCACTGCTTTCATCTCCGGCCACTATGGCCGGTCCGGAAGAGGCCGGTGACCTGCTGGAAGCATCCCCTTCCTGCAAGGGGTTTTCAGAAAAGGATTCCATTTCCGGCTCAGTGCTGGAAATGTTCAACTGGCCGACCGGGTCAGTCAGCTCCATGTTTTCGCTCCAGCTCAGTTCAAACTCGATTTTTTCCTTGTTTTCCTTGGCTCCGGCCTTGATTTCCAGCTTGAGGTTTTCTCCCGGGGCAAGGCTCAGAGACTGGTCTTCATGCTGTACGTTGAGACGTCCTTCCTTGACTGCGTGCATAAGACTCTCCAGGTGTTCAATGACCTGGTCCTTACCCAAAACAGCCTTGTACTTAAGTTCATTCTTGCTCATATTCGTCCTCCGTTTGTTTTTTGATGATAGAGTAATACACTCGATTGTTTCAGACCATGGAAAGAAGCCTCTCAAGGAGAAAATCCGCATTGAGAAACGGCCGGTTTTCAGGATCCACCAGAGGGGCTTCTATCACCTTTACACCCAGTCTCTCTATTCCTGATACGTCTACACCCCCCTTATACAATTCATGATCCTTGTCCAGCAAGACAAAATTGAGCAGCTGACTGTTCTGATGTTTTTTTCCGGCGCTCTGGTGCAGATAGTAAAGAAGAATCTCAACTCTCTGCCTGAGATTGGTGCCCTTTTCTTCGGGATCGTGTCCGGTATTGGGTATGTAGATCTTGGGGCATTCGTTCCGGGCAATGGCTGAACCTGCGTCCCGGGGCAGCAGGTTGGCCATGAGGCTGGAATAAAAGCTGCCCATGGGATAACAGATAAGTTCCGCATCCTGTATCAGCCGTCTGACCTTTTCCTTGAGACGCGGGTATATTGGTGCCGGTTTTTTCAGGCTGCTGCTCAGATATATTTCCTGCACCGGCGATTCTATGGCCGGGGTTTCCTTGCCGGTAAGTTCGTGCTGCCCCAGGAGGATTTCCCCGTTTTCCAGCCTGGATACCAGGTGCAGATACTTGTTCATTATGGGCCTGACCAGGCCCCGTACTTCAGCCAGCTTGGAAAAAAGAAAGATTACCGGGTCTATATGACGATTGTGGCTGAAATACCCGGCAGCCAGAATGAGGTTGCCCATGCTGGCCCCTCTTAAATCGAAGTCTTCGGGCATTTTTCCGGCAAAGGCGGTAATGTAACTGCAGACTATTTTGCGCATGGGATCGTGGATGCTGCGCACCAGGGGATGATGACCGTCAGCCATGCGCATCAGGATGGATTTCAGCTTTTCCCTGTCTTCATCCTTGGGCAGACGGTAGGCAAACAGGTTGTAGATTTCAGGGTTGCCTTTGACGCTCTGGTCGGCCAGAGCCATGAGGCGGCTGCGCATATCACCCACTGCCGGCATTTTGAATGTGTTGCGCAGTTTGGCCGAACTTCCTCCGGAGTCAAAAGGGGTTACCAGATGAATGGAATTGTGGGTGTAGCGCACCAGGGACCGGCTGAGGGGATTCAGAGCAGTGCCGCCGCTGAAAAAAAGTATTCTCGGGCCGAATTCAGGGACCTTGAGATACCTGGTGAGCTTTACCTGATCAGGCAGGGTCACTGTCCGGCATATATGAATTTTATGTGCAGATTCTGAAGGCATGCAGGTTTCAGGAGCGATACTTAAGGTTGTCCAGGATATAGCCGGCATACATATCTGCGGCGTCCATGCCCCAGGCGTGGGAAAGACCTCTGAAGCCCCCAAAGGCCGAGACTTCGAAGACCATTGCGCCTTGATCAGTCTCCACCACGTCCACACAGGTGAAATCCAGGTTGAACAGGGCCTGGGCCCTGTGGGCCAGGCTGATTATTTCCGGGTCCGGTTCACAGCGCTCGTATTTTCCTCCGCTGGATGTGCAGGTGTTCCAGGAGTCGCCCTTGCGCCGGGCATAAGTGCCGATATATTCACCACCCATGAAGGCCACGCCCAGGTCGCGGCCGGGAATGGAAACCATTTTCTGGATGTACATGGTCCTGTTGCCTGACGCCTGAAATTCGGCAATGGCTGATCGGCAGTGATACCCTTCCTCCACTACCAGCATTCCCCGGGCCTTGGAAGAAAAAAGAGGCTTGAACACCGCCTTTTTGAATCTGCGCACTGTATCGCAGGCCAGTTCCATGTCCTCGGTAACCACTGTCGGCGGCATGGGAATGTTGCCTATCTGCAGGTTCACAGTGCAGCTGAGCCTGTTCACGGCCTGCATGATCATTTCCGGCCTGGAGAATACCGGTATTTCCATGCTGCAGAAAAAGCGAAGCATTTCCAGCCTGTTGTACATATCCGGCGAATACACGGGGCCGATTTTTTTGATAGCCAGTCCGTCCAGGGTAGCCAGGTCCAGGTCCCCGTAAAACAGAGTCTTGTGGTTTATATCGAAAATCACCGAAGATATGTCCACAACACAGCGAAACCCGGTTTTATTTTCCAGGGCGTCCGCCAGTTTTTCAGTGGACCAGCTGCCGGGGTTGCCTATCACGGCTATTTTTCTGTCTTTTTCTGGAGCGTTCATGGTCTTGTAGTGAGTTTTTTATACGGACCTTTTTAGCATGTTTCTTCTTATTATTGAGCATTTTCAAAGACCTGGCCATTTTGGGCTCTAATTGCCCGGCACATCAGAAGCTTGAATATTTAAACACATCCGGCGGCAAGGAAAACTCTCTCCAGGGCCTTCCCCTGTGGGCGATGATTTTTTCAGCCAGGTACAGGGCCCGCTGGTACATGCCAAGAGCGAATTCCTGGTTGAGTTCAAAGCGTGTGGAAGTGAAAAAGGAGCGGATCAGTCCCATGGCCAGCCTGGCATCAAAGGTTTCATCTGCATTTTCCGCTGCAAATCGCCTGGAAAAATTGAAAAAATCCTGGTTCAGCCGGTTGATGAGCCTGCGTATCCCGGCATCAAAAACGGGTTTGCGATAGTTGGATACCAGAAATACAGATACATCCTGCACGTAATCCCCATAACACGAACGGTGCAGATCAATAAAGTAAATCTGCTGTTCTTTCTGATTGTAGATTATGTTGTTGGTGTTAAAGTCACCGTGGATAAATATGCAGAATGGAGCATTAAGTTCGGCCTCCACTTCGCTAAGGATCCTGATAACGTCCTCCAGAGAAGGGGTGGTCAGGGATCCGATACTGGCTTCGGAAAAATTGAATTCCGGGTGAATCATGAGCACGTCGTCGATGCGCTGGGCAAGCTGCTTCATAAATCCGGAACTTACCTGTTTGTTCTTGAGGGTATCTTTCCATATGATTGACAGGGTTTCCTTGAGGATGAACAAAGCGTTTTCCA
>NZ_QYZY01000063.1:0-1525 GCF_003838035.1 Desulfonatronospira sp. MSAO_Bac3
AGGCCATTGAAAGGGCCGGGAGCAAGGCCGGCAACAAGGGAGTTGAGGCAGCAGCAGCCGTTCTGGAACTTGTCCGGGTCATGGAGCAGGTGGATTAACCCTGTCTGACAGCAAATGTCCAAAAAAACAAACAGCCCCAGGCAAAAGTATTCAAGGCATGCCCAAAGGGTATTCGCCTTTCAGATCCTTTACTCCCTGAACTTTGATCAGACAGGCAGCGGGCTGCCTGCAACCTTTGATCACTTCAAAAATGACCAGGACACAGTGGACCAGAAAGATTTGTCCTACGCTTTGCAGCTGGTAAACGGAGTCCGGGACAACCTGGAAGAGCTTGACGCTAATATCGGGCGGCACTCCCAGAACTGGAAAGTCAAGCGCATCGCCATGGTAGAATTGACTATAATGCGCCTGGCTGTCTACGAAATGATCTGCAGGGAGGATATCCCGGTGAAAGTGGCCATCAACGAGGCCATTGAACTGGCCAAGACATTCGGGGACAACAATTCACGCAATTTTGTCAACGGCATCCTGGACGCTGTTGCCAGGGAGATAAGGCATGATCAATCTGGGACTGACGCAAGATCTTGATTCCTGCCCCATAATTTTTGCCAGGCTTGGTTTTGCTCTGCCGGCCCATGAAAAAAGCAGCGGACCGCTTTTAAGATCCTGGCCCGGTGAGCATGGACAGCTCTGGGAGCTTTTTTTTCCCCTGCAGAAAGACCAGGACCACACCAGCTGGGTCCTGGAGCTTTCCGCATGCATCAAGGGGCTCAGGCAAACCAGGTGGTGCGTAAATACACATGACCTGGTGCAGGTATTCAATTTGCCCCTGGACAGGTCTCTGGCCAGTTGGGGGGATCTTTTCTGGCCGCATTTCCGGATGGACTCGGTGTTCGTCTTCGCCACCGGCAATGATGACCATCTGGTCCGGGAGGTCCTGGACTCGTGGCACCGCAGGGAAACAAACATCTGCCTGCGCAGCCATTATGATTTTACGGTTCAGGAGACCAGTCCCCCGGTAAAGAACAGACCGCCAAGAATACAGTGGGACCTGTGGCACAGGCTGGGTGTCAGGAAGGGAGCATGACAAACAGTTGCCAAACAAGACTTTAAGGAAGGCGCTAAATGCAGGAACGCAGGTACAGTCCCGAGGAGACAGAAAAAAAGTGGCAGCAGATATGGGAGGAGCACAAAACCTTTGAAGTCACTCACAAGGAGACTGACAGACCCAGGTACTACGTGCTGGAAATGTTTCCCTATCCCTCCGGGCGTATCCACATGGGCCACGTGCGCAACTATTCCATCGGAGACGTGGTGGCCAGGATGAAAATGATGCAGGGGTACAACGTCCTGCATCCCATGGGCTGGGACGCTTTCGGCATGCCCGCGGAAAACGCGGCTATAAAGAACAACACCCATCCAGCCCACTGGACCTACCAGAACATCGACTACATGCGCAGCGAGCTCAAAAGGCTCGGATACTCCTACGACTGGAGCAGGGAGCTGGCCACCTGCCATCCTGGAT
>NZ_QYZY01000064.1:0-10680 GCF_003838035.1 Desulfonatronospira sp. MSAO_Bac3
ATTTTGTAATAAGGAAGGGATTTCATATAACCACCCCCGGCCCCTCCTTGGCCAAGGAGGGGAGCTATTAAGTGCCTGTAATCCAGAGCGTTCTACGCTCGCTAAAGCCTGCCACGCGCTTGGAGTGGTTCAAAAACAGACGTCTGCATGGACCAGGCTGTTTTCAGGTAGAGGCTTTCAATCATTTTGTAATAAGGAAGGGATTTCATATAACCACCCCCGGCCCCTCCTTGGCCAAGGAGGGGAGCTATTAAGTGCCTGTAATCCAGAGCGTTCTACGCTCGCTAAAGCCTGCCACACGCTTGGAGTGGTTCAAAAACAGACGTCTGCATAGAACAGGCTGTTTCCAGTTAGAGGCTTGCAATTCTTTATAATTATAATTTTGACTTTGGTCTTCTTTTTTCGGTAAACTTTCAGGCCCGGCAAAAATCAGTTGTTTACAAAACACAGCAGATGAAGGTATAGGTTTTACCGCTGTCCGGTTTTCCGGGAGTGTAGAAGGTCAAAGTTTCGCAGATTAAAATTTCAAGCCCTTTTTCATCATGTCTTCATCTGTATTCGAAATAAGCACTCAAGAGCAGGAGTACCTCAAAGAACTGGCTTTTTTGAGCATCAAGTCCAGGTTGGAAGGCAGCGAGCCTGATTACCCCCTTCCTCCCAGCGATAAACTCAAGGAAAACCTGGGCGCTTTTGTCACCCTGAAGATACAGGGCAAGCTGCGCGGCTGTATTGGAAATATTGTCGGTGAAGGGCCTTTGTGGAAAACCATCATAAGAATGGCCAGGGAGGCCGCCTTCAACGACCCCAGGTTTCCTGAACTTACCCCCGGGGAACTGGAGCAGGTGGAGCTTGAAATCTCCATTTTGAGCCCACTGGAGCCGGTACCGGACACCACACTCATTGAGCCGGGCAGGCACGGCCTGGTGGTGCGCAAAGGGCCGTACTCCGGGCTTTTGCTGCCCCAGGTGGCCCAGGAATGGGGCTGGGACCGGGAGACTTTTCTGGCTCACACCTGCCGCAAGGCGGGTCTTCACGAGAATTGCCACAAGGACAGGGACGTTGAGATATTCTGGTTTCAGGCGGTGGTCTTTTAGATTGCCGGCAAGGGAGGTGATATGCAGGGAAAAAGCAGCAAAGCTTCAGATAGAAAGGATCCTTTCCAGATATCCTGTTTTTATATCGGCGACGCCATGTGCGGCATCGATATAAACCTGGTGCAGGAAATCAATAAACAGCTTGATTTTACAGTGGTTCCCCATGCCCCGGAGTATGTCATGGGCATAATGAACCTGCGGGGCAAGATCGTCACCATAATCGACCTGAGCAAAAAGCTGGGTTTTTCCTTTTCCAGAATGGGCGATGAGACCAGGATTATCATTGTCGAATCTAAGGACGAATTTATCGGCCTGCTGGTGGACAAGGTCACCGATGTTGTTCTGGCTGACTGGGAAAAGGTTTCCTCGCCCCCGTCCAATATAAAGGGCCTCAAAGGCAAATATTTCCAGGGAGTATACAAGTCCAGGACCAAACTTGTGGCCATACTGGACATCGAGGAAGTATTGAGCAGCGAATAGCTTCCCTGTAACGCATGGACCATGCCCGGGTAACCATTCAGGGGGGCAGGTACCGGCCAGGGGGACAGTCCCCGCGACACTTGTCCTGCACAAATACAGAAATTACAGACGCAAAATTTTTTGAAGCTGCACAATCATTACTTAGCGGGGGACAGTCCCCTGGCCTTGTGCCATTAGTCAGCACCGAGGACCCCCTGAATGGTTACATGCCCGGCAGCGCCGCAGACATTCAAAACCGGATCAGGCCGGATGAACAGCTTGCCGCATCATCCTTTTGTGATCACTGAAGTACCGCTTTTCTGTTTTCATGCCCCCAGGCGGGATAAAGGCATTTTTTGCGGCGACAACAAACTTATGCCCTGAAAAAATTTCTCTGGATTCGTTCTTATGACCAACACCAACACGATCCGCACCCCACTGATTCTTATAGTTGACGATTCCCCGCTGAACAGAAGGATGCTCAGAGTGGTACTGAACAAGGCAGGCTACCGCATTCAGGAGGCCGAGGACGGTCTACAGGCCCGGGAAATGGCCCGGGAGCATCTGCCGGACCTGATTCTGCTGGATGTCATGATGCCCCACGAAGATGGCTTCGATACCTGCATCAAGCTTAAAAAACAATCCTCCACCCAGGACATTCCCATAATTTTCATCTCCGCCCTCAATGATACGGAAAATATCGTCAAGGGTCTTGAGCTGGGCGGGGTGGACTACATCAGCAAGCCCTTCGCCCAGACCGAGGTCATGGCCCGCATCAGGGTGCACCTGGAACTCAAGTTTGCCAAGGAAAGGCTGGTGGAGGCCCAGGTACAGAGGTTTGCCGACCTGAAGCAGGCCCAGGAATCTTTCCTGGTGGAGCCGGACAAGCTGCCCGGGGCCAGATTTTCATATATCTATCAGCCGGTACTGGAGGCTGGAGGAGATTTTCTGGATGTGGTTCAGACCGGTGAAAACATCCATGTTTACGTGGTTGCGGATGTTAGCGGGCATGACCTGGGCACGGCTTACATGACCTCTGCCCTGAAGGTGCTCATAGACCAGAATATAAACCCCTATACCCCCATGCATGAAAGCCTGAAGATGATCAATGCCGTGCTCAACAGGATTCTTCAGCCCACCCAGCACCTGACAGCCAATTTTTTGAAAGTCGACCGCGGACGCAACAAAATGAGCCTTTACAACGCAGGTCATCCCGCCCCGGTCATGGTATCCGGAGAGGGCAGCGAGCCCAGGATACTGGAAGCAGAAGGTGATATACTGGGGCCTTTTGAACAGGTGGAATTCACCCCCCTGGAAAGGGACATTCAGCCCGGAGACCGTGTCTTTCTTTACACTGACGGGCTTGTGGAGTCTTTCGGCGAAAATTTTATGAGCAGGGAGCAAGGAATGGATAAGCTTCTCCAGGCATGCAGGGAAGCCTCTGATTACCAGCTGCAACCAGCTCTGCAGCATATTTTTTCAGTGTTGCGTCCAGAAAAATCTTTACTGGAGGATGATGCCGTCCTCCTGGCTACGGAGATCTGATGTCTTCAAAATGCAGCGTGGAGGACAATTCTCTAACGTGCTTTTTTCCCGCGGACACAAGCCATGTGGAGAAAGTACTGCAGCAGCTTACCTATATTCCTTTCCTGGCTGACAGAGAAAGAGTCTTTTTTGATCTGTCCCTTGTTTTGCGAGAAGCCCTGAATAACGCCATTGTCCACGGTGCAGACCAGGACCGGAGCATGGAGATAGAATGCCGGGTCAGCGTGGATTCAGGGGGCATAGACATTGTAGTTGTGAGCCCTGGCCATGGATTTGACTGGGAAAAATGCCTGGAAAAACAGCTCCCTGAGTGCCCCACCCAGAGCGGCTGGGGGGTTTTTCTCATCCGGGAATATACTGATCATTTAGTTTTCAGGGATCAGGGGAAAAGGTTAGAATGCCGCATCAACCTGGACCGGTACCAGGAAAAAGATAGACAACAATTTTAAGAAAAATCAGCACGCAAAGTATCCGACTTTTTCCTCCGCGGATACTGGTCCGAGAGCAGGGCTGAATAACGGGAGCAGGTTATGAAACTCAAGGTTCTGGTGGTTGACGATACTATTGTCTACCGCAAGATTCTAAGCGATGTGCTGGCAGATTTTCCCAGCGTAGAGGTGGTGGGGACCGCCAGCAACGGAAAAATTGCTCTTAGCCGCATTGAGTCCCTGAAGCCAGATCTCATCACACTGGATGTGGAGATGCCGGTTATGGACGGGGTGCAGACCCTGGAGGAAATCCATAAAATGAAGCTTGGCATCGGGGTCATTATGGTCAGTACGCTGACCAAAAAGGGCAGTGAAATCACTATGAAGGCCCTGGAGCTTGGTGCCTTCGACTTTGTGACCAAGCCGGACTCGGAAAGCAGAGAGGAAAATATCAAGCAGATCCGCGCATCACTGGCTCCGCGGATTAACCATTTTTTGAAGCGTTTTGAGCTTAAGAAGGCCCTGAAAGGGGACCGGGCCCAGAAAAAGGAAGAAAAGCCCAGGGAGCCCAGGGAGCCGCGGCCTGCTCCACCGTCCAGGACACCGGGCCGTTCCACCTACGAAAAGTCGGATATAGTGGCCATAGGAATCTCCACCGGAGGTCCCAATGCCCTGACCAAAATGCTGCCCATGCTGCCTGGAAATCTTGGGGTGCCGGTGGCCATAGTCCAGCATATGCCTCCTCTTTTCACCAAATCCCTGGCCGAAAGCCTGAACCAGAAATGCGCTCTGGAGGTCAAAGAGGTTCAGGACGGGGAAACGGTCCGGAAAAATGTTGTCTATATCGCCCCGGGAGGCAAGCAGACCAAGATAGTGACCGGGGCCAACCAGGCCAGGATCTTCAGGGTGACCGACGATCCCCCGGAAAACAACTGCAAGCCTGCAGTTGATTACCTTTTCAGGTCCGTGGCCAGGGAATACAAGTCCAGGGTTACCGGGGTGATCATGACCGGAATGGGCAATGACGGAACTCTGGGACTCAAGGTCATGAAGTCCTTTGGTGCAGTGACCATGGGCCAGGATGCCGACACCTGCGTGGTATACGGCATGCCCAAGATAGCCTGGGATGCAGGGGTTGTGGACATGGAAGTCCCTTTGGAGAAGATTGCAGCTGAAATAACATCCACTGTCAAAAGATGAAGATCACTCCGGATGAATTAAAGGTCCTGGCCCAGTACATTTATAATGTATCCGGGATTCACCTGGACCAGAGCAAGGCCTATCTGCTGGAATCCAGGCTGAAGCCCCTGATTGCCGAGCATAATCTTTCCAGCTACACGCAACTGTATCACAAGGCCAAGGCTGATGCCAGCAAAACACTGGAAAAGGCCATTATTGATGCAGTCACCACTAAAGAGACACTGTTTTTCAGGGACAGCGGTCCCTTTGAAGTCTTCAAGCACAAGATCCTTCCTGATATTATCGATGCCAGGTCAAAAAGGCTGCACAAGTCCATGCCGGTTAAGCTGCGCATCTGGAGCGCTGCCTGTTCCACCGGGCAGGAAGTCTACAGTATAGCCATCGCCATCAAGGAGACCATCCCGGATTTGAACAAATATCAGGTGAGCATTCTGGGCACGGATATTTCGGACCAGGCCATAGCCCAGGCCAGCTACGGCAAATATAACAAGTTTGAGATAGAGAGGGGGCTTAGCAAAGATAAGCTGCAGAAGTATTTTTCGCCTACAGAGGACGGAAACTGGCGCATCAAGGACGAGGTGCGCATGCTGGCCAATTTCCGCAAGGTAAACCTCATGCAGGCCTTTTCCGGCCTGGGCAGGTTCGACGTGATTTTCTGCCGCAACGTGGCCATCTATTTCAAGCCCGACGACAAGAAAAAGCTGTTTGAACGTCTGGCCGGGGTGCTCCAGCCCGACGGGGCGCTTATCATCGGCTCCACAGAATCCCTTTCCGGAGTGACCAGGTCTTTCGTGCCCAAAAGATACCTGCGTTCCATCTATTACCAGCCGGCTTAACACCACAGCGAAACTGTGCCTGCAGCACAAGTGATTCTATTTTAGTGTAAGGACACTAAACCACACAGGACATGAAGTTCATCGAGTCAAGCAAAAAGCCAAGTCTTTTGTGCTGTAGTTTTAAGATTCAGAAATCATTTCCCTGTACCTGGAAAAGAAGTACCGGCTGTCGTGGGGGCCGGATGCTGCTTCAGGATGGTACTGGATGGCCATGACCGGCCTGTTTTTATGCCTGAACCCTTCCAGGGTGTTGTCGTTTAAGTTGATGTGGGTCTGCTCCAGAAAATCCAGGTGGTCGATATTTACGCAGAAACCGTGATTCTGGGATGAGATTTCAATTTTGCCGGTACTCAGGTCTTTTACCGGGTGGTTCATGCCGTGATGGCCGAATTTGAGCTTGAAACTCGAAGCCCCCATGGCCAGTCCCAGTAGCTGGTGTCCCAGGCAGATGCCGGCCACGGGAAATTTTTCCAGCAGTCCGGAGATGATCTCAATGCTTTTGGTCATTGCTGCCGGATCACCCGGCCCGTTGGACAGGAAAACGCCGTCCGGAGCGACTTTGACCGCCTCCTGTACCCCGAAATCCCAGGGGACCACCAGAAGCTCCAGTCCCTGGGCCTTGAGCAGTCTCAATATGTTCCACTTGATGCCATAATCGTATACCAGGACCCTGCCTCCGCTGCCAGGCCAGTCATAGCTGCCGTCCTGGTTGAGGTCCGCCTGAATGGGACCCCACTCGGTCCAGGCGAATGGTTTACTGCAGCCTGCCTTTTCAGCCAGATTCAGTCCTTCCATGTGGGGAAGCTGCAGGGCTCTCTGGGCAAGCTTTACTGGATCGTTTTCTGTGGTGGACATGACTCCGCGCATGGCTCCGAATTTACGGATATGTGTGGTCAGGGCCCTGGTGTCTATGCCCTCCATGCCCATGACCTTATGCCCTCTCAAATAATCAGGCAAAGACTGGGTGGATCTCCAGTTGGAAGGAATCTGGCAGCATTCCCTGGTTATGAATCCGGCGGCCTGGATCTTTTCCGATTCCACATCTTCGGGGTTTATCCCGTAATTGCCCATGAGCGGATAGGTCATGCAGACCATCTGCCCCATGTAGGAAGGATCTGTAAGTATTTCCTGATAGCCGGTCATGCCGGTATTAAATATGACTTCGCCCTCGGCTTCGCCCATTCCGGTAAAAGACCGGCCCTCAAACCAGGTCCCGTCTTCCAGGGCCAGTAAAGCTTTCATGTCTGTCTCTCCTGCAATAGTTGAACTGTTCTGGAAATATCTTCAGGCACGTCCACCCCGTGACAGGCATACCGGGTGACAACCACGTCAATGGGGATGCCGGCCTCCAAGAGCCGCAACTGCTCAAGCTTTTCAGTCTTCTCCAAAAAGCTTTGCTCCATCTGTTGAAACTTCTCCAGGATATCATACCGATATGCATACAGGCCGATATGTCCCAGGAAAGGACCCGCTCCGTCATGGGACCAGGGAATGGGGCTGCGGGAGAAATAAAGCGCCCGCCCCCTTTGTGATATTACCACCTTGACCGTATTCGGGCTTTGCGCCTCCTGGAAATCTATCCTCCTGGCCGGGGTGGTCACGCAGACCCCGGTTGCTGATACAAAAGGCTCAAGGAGTTGGTCAAGTATTTTCGGTTCCAGGGCCGGTTCATCCCCCTGGATGTTCACCACCACGCTCTGTCGGGCCAGGCCCAGCTGCCGGGCGGCCTCCATGATGCGGTCGGTACCGCTGTGGTGCTCCGGGGAGGTCATGAGTGCAGGTACCCTTAGTTCTCCGGCTGCCTGGTAAATCCTTTCGTCGTCTGTTGCCAGGTAGACACGGTGCAGAAGTCTGCATTGCACCGCCTGCTGGTAAACATGCCAGAACATGGGCTTGCCCAGGATGTCCGCCAGAGGTTTGCCCGGAAACCTGGTAGAGGAGTACCTGGCCGGGATGATTCCGGTAAAGACTAAAGAGTCATGATCTTTGTTCCTCAAACCTCATGAACTCCCGTGTCTGGCAACGATACCGGCCAGCTCCTGTGTTCCGCCCCTGCGACTCTGCAGATATTCCTTGAACTTTTTTTCCACCTGTTCCCTGGACATGCTCTGGGGCTGCTGCAGCTTAGAGCTTAGTTCATGTTCGTCCCGGACCTGGATGAGCAGGCCGGAGTGGACAATTTCCCGGCCCACCCAGGTGAAATTGTCCCAGAAGGGTCCTACGCAGGGAACAACACCCTGACCCAGGGCTTCCAGAAAGTTCTGTCCGCCGCAGGGCATGAGGCTTCCACCCACGAAAACCGATCTGGCCATGGCATAAGCCGCTTCCAGTTCTCCGAAGCTGTCCCAGAGTATTACTCCGGCAGGGGCGGTCCCGGACTCAAGACTGGAACGCAGGGTATATGGAATGCCTTCACTGTCCAGGATTTTCTGCCAGGGCCTGATCCGGGTCATGTGCCTGGGAAAAAGGGCGATGGTGGTTTTGGGGCGGGTGCTGTAAAGTTTTTGTATCACCCGGGCGATTTGAGGCTCTTCTTCTCTGCGCACAGATCCAAGGGCTATGAGGGCGTGCTTGGGCTTGAAGAAGGAGGACAGGGGGTTCTGGACATAGGCCATGGGTTCCTTGTCCACCAGGAGGTCGAATTTGATATTGGACATGACCGATGTCTGAGCAGAAGGAAAAAGCGAGGAAAATCTTTCCCGGTCCCTTTCAGATACAGCAGCGATTCTGTCTGGACCAATGGATGCCAGAAACCTGCGCAGGGGGTAGTAGCGGCAGAAGCTCTTGAGGCTAAGGCGGCCGTTGCCCAGGACCACCGGGACATTTTTACGTCTGCAGGCATTGAGAAGTGACGGCCAGATTTCAGTTTCCAGAAGCACCAGTTTTTCCGGTCTGGCCCTGCACAGGGCCATGGCCATGATGCACATGTTGTCGAAAGGAAAGTAGGCCTTCTGAGCATCTTCCTTGATTTCGCTGTCCAGAAAATCCATGCCCTGCCGGGTATTGGTGGTGACCAGGATGTTTCTGATACCCTTGCGGTTCAGTTCGCGCACTAAGGCAGCAGCCAGCCTGGCCTCGCCTACGGAAGCCGCCTGTATCCAGACCCGGAAGGGTCCCCGGGGCATGCCGAAACCCAGCCTGCCCGAGTCAATGGGGGTCTCTCTTCTGACTATGAGCAGTATGGGCAGGGCAATGACCCAGAGCAGGGAATAAAGAACAAGCAGGGCCCAGTGGCAAAAGGAAATTTTTCTGGTCTTCATCTTTTCACCTCGGCTGGTTAGAGTTTAGCGCCAGGGACAAAAGTCTGGCAATGAGCTCGGTAAAACCGATTCCGGCCTGTTGTGCCGCCTTGGGTACCAGGCTCGTCCGGGTCATGCCCGGAAGGGTGTTGGTTTCCAGAATATAGATATTGTCCTGCCGGTCCAGCATAAAGTCTGAACGGCTGTAGTGCCTGAGTCCCAGAATCCTGTGGGCCTGCAGGGACATCTCC
Source organism: Desulfonatronospira sp. MSAO_Bac3 (assembly GCF_003838035.1). Taxonomy (NCBI): domain Bacteria; kingdom Pseudomonadati; phylum Thermodesulfobacteriota; class Desulfovibrionia; order Desulfovibrionales; family Desulfonatronovibrionaceae; genus Desulfonatronospira; species Desulfonatronospira sp. MSAO_Bac3. Next base: position 9,053 of record NZ_QYZY01000064.1, read on the forward strand.
TGTATGCTCCGGATCGCTTCCTGAGATATGGGAGCAGGGCAGATCTCTACTGCTCCGTCTGGATCGTATTTGCTGTTGTAGTCGAAAAAATCCCCTTTAACCGGCTGAATCAGGATGGGCGGCAGGGGCTCATTGTCCAGGACAGCACAGCTTACTTCGTGACCGTTGATGAGTTCCTCCACCAGGATTTCATGTTCTGAGTCCACCTGGTTCAGAAAAGAATACATTTCCTCCTGGTTGTAAAATATCTGCATATCCAGGCTGGATCCTCCCTGATTGGGCTTGCAGATCACCGGCGGAGGCACATGGTGCAGGCGGCCCTGGGGGAAATACAACCCGCCCCTGGGGGTCCTTAGACCGTGATTGGCGTAAAACTGTTTGCTCAGGGCCTTGTTCAGGGCCAGAAATGAACCCCGGACACCGGAACCCTGATAGGGCAGGCCAACATCTTCAAGAACACCCTGTATGCTGCCGTCTTCACCGGGAGCACCGTGCAGGTTTATTATGGCCGCGTCAGCTTCACGGGCCTTATTTACAAGTTCCTGGTAATCAGGGGAAAGATCCAGAAAAAGAACTTCATGCCCCAAACTTTTCAGCGCTTCCTTGATCTGTGCTGCCCCGTTCAGGGAAACCTGTCTCTCCTTGGACCACCCACCTGCTATTAAAAGTACGCGCATTCAAATCCGCCTCAAGACTCTGGTTGAGCTGTTCCTGAATGTGCAGGGTCTGCTGCCATGACTGGCGGATAAGGCCCTGCATCCTCTCGTTGATACCGTAACGCGTGTAAATATCGGAATATCTTGTTTCCAGGCTGACTATCCGGTCATGCATCACCCGTTTGTCGCTGTAGATGATGACCAGCGGCAGGAAAAATCTGTAAATATCCACTTCTCCCGGCCAGTAGACGTGGTGCATGACTCCCTGGGCAATGGCCGGGTTGCCGGTAAGTTCCATGGCCAGGCTGGCTCCGAGCTGGTTGTGGCAACCGCCATGTTCCACACAATAAAATTTACCCACATCGTGCAGCAGAGCAGAAGCCTGAACCGCCCCGGCATCAACCTGCATTCCCTTTTGCAGGGCCAGGGTGCAGATTTCTCCGGCAACACGGGCTACCAGGACGCTGTGATCTATGATATGCTCGGGAAGGTTGTAAAGTTCCAGGTAATGAAGGCATTCCTCCCGGGAGGGCACTTTCCACCGGGGGTCTGCTGGGTAAGGAACTGGCTGGAAAGTATAAATCATTGCCTTTACTGTGGTCCCTGGGGGTTCTGGTTGTCAGCCTGCCTGTAGTCAGCCCTGATTTGCGGTTGATATCTTTACACCGGGTATGTTCTGTGAAAAAAAAGTGACCAGAGACAGAAATCATACCGGTCAAACCTGCTTCGATCTTGCATCCCTGCTAACACTGAAGCTTGAAAAAGGCAAAATAATTCTCAGGATCCAGCCTCTTCCTTTGTTGACCTTTAGAGACGGGCTGGTTAGTTATTGTTTTGACGTCCTGGAGAGTCCAGGTCGGGAAATGAGGCTTTGCGGGGCAGTATTGCAACAATAAAAATTCAGGAGAAAATATATGTGTCTGGCCGTTCCCATGGAAGTGGTGTCCATAGAAGACAATGTGGCCCATGTGG
>NZ_QYZY01000065.1:0-5080 GCF_003838035.1 Desulfonatronospira sp. MSAO_Bac3
CTGCCTCACCGTATGGCTGGGCAATCTCATGCATCAGGAGCTTGTGCAGGACAACACCTGCCAGCAACTGGAAAATTTCTTTGCCCTGCTTGCAGCCCCGCCCTGCCATGTATTCGTGGTCAGTAACGAACTGGGCATGGGCATTGTCCCCGGGGACTCACTTTCCCGCAGTTACCGGGACATGATGGGCCGCATCAACCAGCGGACCGCATCCCTGGCCCATGAGGCCTATTTTGTAGTCAGCGGGATGCCTCTCAGATTGAAATAATTTAAGCATGTCACCATTCAGAGGGTGCCGCTATCGGCCCGTAAGCCAGTTATCTGTTAATTGTTAATTGTTATCTGTTAATTGTTAATTGTTATCTGTTAATTGTTAATAGGTTAAGACAGTTTATTCAGGCTGCTGTTCTTCAACTATTAACAAATAACTATTAACTGATAACAAATATTAACTGATAACAATTCAATGCTTACGAAATTTAAATAACCACCTGCAAACCAAAGGAACAGCCAATGACTCTACTGGAGCAATCCATCCAGAACATAACCCAGCCGGACCAGGAAATAAAATCAGCTGCCCTGAAGCGTCTGGCGAACCAGGCCAGGCCGCGGGGAAGTCTGGGCCGGCTGGAACCGGCAGCTGCCCGTCTGGCCTCCATCTGCGGCCGGCTGGATGTAAAGCTTGACCGGAAAACAATAGTCACCTGTGCCGGTGATCACGGGGTGGTTGAAGAGGGAGTCAGCCTCTTTCCAAGCGAAGTCACGGCCCAGATGGTCTACAATTTCGTCCAGGGCGGGGCATCCATAAATGTCCTGGCTGCCCACGCCGGGGCCAGGGTCAGGGTGGCCGACCTGGGAGTAAGACACGATTTTGATCCAGGACTTGATATCCTGCACAAAAAAATCCGCAAAGGCACTGCCAACATGGCCACAGGCCCGGCCATGACCCGGGAGGAGGCAGCAGCATCCGTCGAAGCCGGTATTGGCATTGCAAACCAACTGGCTGAGAGCCCGGGCCTGGATCTTCTGGGCACCGGGGACATGGGCATAGGCAATACCACTGCCTCTTCCGCCATTATAGCGGTTTATTCCGGGCTGCCCCTCAAAGAACTGGTAGGACCGGGCACGGGACTGGACGAGCAGGGGCTTGACCTCAAGGCCAGGGTCATAAAAAAGGCCCTGGATCTTAACCGCCCGGACCCTGCCGACCCCATGGGCGTTCTGGCCAGGGTTGGCGGACTGGAGATCGGGGGACTGGCCGGCTTAGTCATAGGCGCGGCAGCGAGACAGATTCCGGTGGTCTGCGACGGACTCATCTCCACTGCCGGGGCCCTGATAGCCTGCGAACTATGCCCTGCAGCCGGGCAGTATATCTTTGCCGGGCACCGCTCCCGAGAAACAGGACACGAGTACATGCTCAGGCACTTAGGCCTGACCCCCCTGCTGGATCTGGAGATGCGCCTGGGCGAAGGCACAGGTGCAGCCCTGGCCATGCACATCCTGGATGCCTGTACCAGAATCCTGGCGGATATTAAAACCTTTGAAGAAGTAGGCATTGAAAATGCCCATGAAGGCTAAGACATGAGCACCTCTTCCCAGCAGCCCCACGGCGGGGACATATCTGCCCTGGCCCGCAAGTCCGGGCTTAGCCCTGATGCAATTGTGGACTTTTCCGCCAGCATCAATCCCCTGGGATTTCCGGAATGGCTGCGACCGCTGATAAGCACAACCCTGGAAAAGGCGGCCCATTACCCCGACCCCGGGGCCTGCGACCTGGTCCAGGCCGCCTGCCGGCGCTACAATACCCGGCCGCAAGAGGTCCTGGCAGGCAATGGTACAGCCGAGATCATTTCTCTGCTTCCGCTGGCCATGAATTTTAAGCGGGCCGTGATACCCGCCCCCACCTACGCTGATTACGCCCGGGCCTGCCTTGCTGCAGGACTTAAGGTGCATCGATTCAATCTGGACCAGGCCGTGGATTTTGCCCTGGATCCGACTGAGCTTGTACCCCATCTGCAGGGCCGGGAGCTGGTCTTTATCTGCCGTCCCAACAACCCCACCGGCTTAGACGTGGATGCAGCCGGGATACGCAGCCTGGCCGCGGACTTTCCGGACAGCCTTTTTGTAGTGGATGAGGCCTTCGGCGACTTTGTGCCTGATTTTGACAGCCTGGTGCAAAACCGTCCCGTCAATGTCACGGTCCTTTTGTCCATGACCAAGATGTTCGCCCTGCCCGGTCTGCGCCTGGGCCTGGCCCTGGCAGACCCGGAGGTGGTCCGGGCCGTATCCGGCATCCAGCCCTTCTGGTCGGTGAATGTCCTGGCCCAGGCCGCCGGGGTGCAGGCCCTGCAGGACCATGAGTTTGTGCTTAAAACAAGGGAGTACGTCGCCCGGAAGCGCCACAGCCTGTCTCAAAGCCTGGGGGAGATTCCAGGCATAAAGATCTACCCCGGACAGGCCAACTTTCTGCTCCTGGGGCTGGATGAGCGCCTGCCCGAAGCTTCAGAACTCACAGTCCTACTCCTTGAAAAGCACGGCCTGGCTGTACGGGACTGCTCCAATTTTCACGGTCTGGACCACAGGCACGTGCGGGTGGCGGTGCGCTCTTCCCGTGAAAACCAGATGCTAGTGCGGGCCATGCACAGCGTTCTCACTGCAAAACCACCCAGGCCGGCCCAGTCAAAGCAGCCGGCCATCATGTTTCAGGGCACCAGTTCCAATGCCGGCAAAAGCATCCTGGCCGCTGCCATGTGCCGCATACTGCTCCAGGATGGATACCGGCCTGCGCCCTTTAAATCCCAGAACATGTCTCTTAATTCCTTTGTCACCAGCCAGGGCGGTGAAATGGGCCGGGCCCAGGTGGTCCAGGCCCAGGCCGCCCGGTTGGAGCCGGACGTGCGCATGAACCCGGTGCTTCTAAAGCCCAGCAGCCAGACCGGGTGCCAGGTGATAATCAACGGTCAGGCAGTGGGCAACATGGGTGCAACAGGTTACGTGGATTACAAGCCCAAGGCATTCCAGGCCGCCAGGCAAGCCTATGACAGCCTGGGCCGGGAATTCGACGTCCTGGTCCTGGAAGGGGCCGGCAGTCCAGCTGAAATCAATCTCAAGAGCCACGACATAGTCAACATGGCCATGGCCGAATACGCCCGCTCTCCGGTCCTCATCGTGGGGGACATCGACCGCGGCGGGGTGTTTGCTTCCTTTGCCGGGACCATGGAGGTCCTGGCCGAGTGGGAGCGAAAACTCATCCGAGGCTTTGTGGTCAACAAGTTCCGGGGGGATGCCTCCCTGCTGGGAAACGCCTTTGAACTGACCCTGCAGCACACCGGCAGGCCGGTGGTGGGAGTGGTGCCCTACATGCAGAACCTGGATCTGCCGGACGAGGATTCAGTGGGCTGGAAGGAGGGCATTAAGGACCAGAATGGCCACGCAGAAGACTGTGTCCGGGTGGGCGTAGCGGATCTGCCCCACATAAGCAATTTCACCGATTTTGACGCCCTGCGCCTGGAACCGGACGTAAGCCTGGAAACAGTCCGTTCCCCTAATGACCTGCAGGGACTGGATGCAGTTATTATTCCCGGCAGCAAAAACGTATTCCAGGACCTGGCCTGGCTGGACCAAACCGGGCTCAAGGCTGCCATTTCCAGACTTGGCTCTGAGCAGAAGGTGGAAATAATCGGCATCTGCGGAGGGCTGCAGATGCTTGGTAATGAAATAAGCGACCCCTTTGAGCTGGAATCCCCGGGACAGAAAGTGCAGGCCGCCGCCCTTCTGGATATTTATACGGAAATGGCCCACCAGAAAACCCTGACCCGGGTGGAGGCCACCCATATACAGTCCGGACTCAATGTCCTGGGCTATGAAATCCATCATGGAGTCAGCCGTCTCGGGGGCCGGCCGCTCTTGCGGCTTCCTGACGGGAAAAATGAGGGGGTTCTCTCTGAAAGCGGGCTGGTATGGGGTACTTACTTGCACGGAATTTTCGATGCCGACGAATTCCGCCGCTGGGTCATCGACCAATTGCGCAGCCGCAGGGGAATGGAGCCCAAGAACCAGGTCATGTGCATCTACAACCCGGACCAGGCCCTGGACCGCCTGGCTGAGCAGGTCCGCTCAAGCCTGGACCTGGAACTTATCTATAAATGGATGGGGCTAAAGGAATAAGAAGTCAGCTGCGGGAGTGTCTCATTTCGAAGAAGCCAGCTAAAGAAATTTGATCAGACCCACGACAATTCCGCCTACAGCCACTGTGGTGCTGAAAAACCAGATAATCAAGCGATCTATTCTTTTGGTCATGACTTCAAAGCGCTGATCCATCTGTTCGAAACGTCTTTCCATCTGTTCGAAACGTCTTTCCATCTGTTCGAAACGTTTGTCCATCTGTTCGAAACGTTTGTCCACCTGATCAAAACGTTTGTCCATCTGATCAATGATGTGCTGAATCATGTCCCGCTGGTGCTTAAGCTCTTCCTCCACCCGGACCATGCGCTCGCGCAGTTCTATTTCATACACCTGCGGCGGCTTGCCAAGACTTTGCTCGGCCAGCCACTGGGCCATATGCTCTTTCAAAAAATCTATCTGTTCTTTGCTGAATGGTGCTGAAGACATAACAACCGTCCTGAAGAATAAGGAACACAAATAAGTGCCGGAGGGCCTGTCCCTGATTTTACAAGTCACCCATTGTCTAAATGTCGTTGCAGAATTATTTTCCAGCCATATTTATTTATTCTTTAATGCAGGCAGTGGAAAAAAGCAAGAAGCAGGAGCAATCTTGACTTTTTCCGTCACTCTCTTTTTAAAAGCGCCCGGAAGGTGCATATTTAATCCTGAAAAAGGCCTGCAAACCAGAAAAGCAGTTATGAGGCTCAAGGGGCATCTTTTCTGCAGGTCCTGATTCTGGCCAGTTCCTCGGCGTAGCCGTAAATATGCAGGCCTTTGGATGAAGCAAGAATAGGACCTGGGCTTACACCTTCAATACTGTCCGCCATATATTTCTGAAGCACGGCAATCCCGGCCAGGTTTGCCGGGAAACCTCCCCACAGATCCCAGGACCGGAAATATGGATAAAAAATCAACC
>NZ_QYZY01000066.1:0-2047 GCF_003838035.1 Desulfonatronospira sp. MSAO_Bac3
CGTGACACTGGTGCAGGATTAAACTGCAAAAAGCCCCCTGGCCGCATCCTGATCCCACACCGGCTCGGCCCAGGTAAGCCCTTCCAGGTCCGGTCCGGGCCACACTGAAAGCTCTGTCTGCTCTCCTTTGTGCTGCACAGTCACGTCTACCCTGCGCAGGCATTTCCTGGCCCTGGGGGAGTAATGTCCCACCAGGGCTGCAGCGCTCTGCAGGACTTTACCGGGCCAGGGCGAGCCGGTTATATTCCTTCCCAGGCCGGTGGGGCCTGGATGCATCTTGAGCCAGAACATATAGTCATCATCCCGGACCATTTCCTGTATGCGCTCGTTGTCCTGCTTGTCCCGGCCGATGGTCATCCAGTAGGATTCACACCAGAACTGCCGGCCCTGGTTGGCCAGGACAAAATCCTCCGGCCCGGGCCTGAGATGCTGCAGAAGGGGCAGGTATCTCTTGCATGATTCCTGGTCTGTCAGGCGGCATCCCCCAGCTGGAGTGGGGATCTCGGTAATGTTGTATTTTCTGGCCAGGGCCATCTGCTCCTTGCGCCCCCTGCCGGAGATGGCCTGCAGCTGCCCGCGGTCCACCAGGCCTTCTCTCTCGGCCCTGGTCGGCGGCAGGTGCCTGGCTGAAAGGGGCCTTAAAAGCAGGTCCTTTAACCCGGCTTCCTTGAGGATGACAAACAGGGCGTCCCTTCGCTGGGACATGGGACGCTGACCCAGTACTTCACCGGAAATGACAAACTCGGCCCCGTATTTATCCAGCAGGTCTCTCGTCTTCTGAAGCATAAAGATCTTGCAGTCAATACATGGGTTGAGCAGCTTTCCCAGGCCGAATTCCGGCCCGCTGCAAAGCATTTGCACATACTCCCGGGATACGTCCAGGGCCAGCAGATCCAGGCCGTACACCTTCTCCCAGTGCTCCAGCTTCTGCGGGTTCCCGAAAAAGGGGGAGCAGAAGTGCAGACCCAGGACCTTTAGACCCTGCTCCTGGATAGTCTTGATGGACAATATGGAATCCAGCCCCCCGGAAAAAAGGGCCAGAGCATGGTATTGATCGATTTCCTTGTGGGTCATGATATCTTTTTCATTCTTTACATGTTTCGTTGACATAGATCATGTATTTTGTGTCTTGAAAGTATAGGACGGTTGAGCCGGGATCTTTAATAACCAATGACAAGAGGTTGGTGGCAGGTTATGCTATGGGGTGTCAGCGAAAAAATCTATATCCAACAGGGCTTTTTTCATAACTCCAGTTCCCGCCCTTTGAACATACTCTTTCTCTGAACAGCCTGATTGAACAGCTCGTTTTCATCAGAGGAAAGATCGTTGAGAAATCCGGCATATTTCATTAGGTCCGGCCTGGTATTTTTCTGTTTTGCCTTGAGAAATTCTGATTTCATAAAGCGGACCATTTTGATTATTTTTTCGACTTCATCCTGGTCCAGGCCCTTGATTTCCTGGAGAAACCTCTGTTCAATGGTGTTGTGTGTCTGCATGACAGCCTCCATAATTCTTATCGTCCAGGCCCGTAAATAAGCCCTTCAGTTCCTTTTTTCAAGTTCCTTTGCCAGGAGTACCTGCCAACCAAATATTCGGCAGGGTGAATTTGTCGAAAAAAGCCAGGGTGTGTTTTGGGTTGTTTGTTTTTTTAAGTCAAGATTCAGGGTTCAGCCTCCACTGGTTTTGTTGACAGAAGCTGTGTGCTTATTATAAGTATCAACAGATATAAAGCAATATCCAGGGCCTGAAAGTCAGCGGGCCGGATATTGACTCACACCTTAGACACGTCCTGTGTCTGTTTATCATGCGGAGGGATGGCCGAGTGGCTGAAGGCGGCGGTCTTGAAAACCGCAGACCAGCATGAGGGCAAAGCATTACTCGTCCTGCCTCACATTGAGTGCAGTTGAACAGTCACTTCGAACTCATTAGTTTCCATCCGGAAAGTCTTTCTTTCCGGATGTTGAAGCTATTGGTTTTCTTTCCGGAAACGAGGAGTTTTTTCTTTTGGCAAGGAAATCAAGCAATTATGAGGAGGCGTATCTTAATA
>NZ_QYZY01000067.1:0-4573 GCF_003838035.1 Desulfonatronospira sp. MSAO_Bac3
CCGTCCCGGGGCAGCAGCCTGGCCTGAAGATCGGCTACCATGTCCATCTCCGCGGAAATGACGGAATAGGCCTTGCGCAGCTCTTCCAGGATGAACACCTGCCTCTTGGCCACCCTGACCCTGGCCTGAAGCTCCTCCCGGACAAAGGGCTTGAGTACAAAATCGTTGGCCCCCTGGTTCAGGGCCTCCACCTTGACCTCTGTGGACTCCTCGCCGGTGAGCACCAGGATAAAGACATCCCGGTCCACTGAGGTATTGCGGATATGCCGGATCACTTCCAGACCGTCCATAACCGGCATATGGATGTCCAGCAGTACTATGTCCGGGGCAAAGGAGGCAAATTTGTCCACAGCCTCTTCCCCGTCGCAGCTCTCCTCTATCTCGAATTCATCACCCAGCAGACGTATGAGAAACTTCCGGTTGATGCTGGAGTCCTCGGCAATTAGAAGCTTTACTTTTTTCATCAGTCCCGAAAATTATCTATTCAAAATCCCGGCTGTCCAGCATAATGGTCACCGGTCCCCAGTTGCAAAGCTCCACGTCCATGTCCGCCCCGAAAAAACCTGCATAGACCCTGTCCCATGACTGCTCCACCCGGCTTACAAAAGATCCGAAAAGCTCCTGGGCTTTGTCCCCGGGCATGGAATCGGAAAACCCGGGCCTTCGCCCTTTGCGGCAGTCTGCATACAGGGTGAACTGCGGCACCAGCAGCAGATCCCCCTGGATATCCGCCAGGCTGAGGTTCATGCGCTGGTTTTCATCGGGAAATATCCTCAGGTTGAGTATTTTTCCGACCATGGTCTCCCAGGCCCTGGTCCCGGGCAATCCGGCATCCTCGCGAAAAAAACCCACAAGCCCGGTCAGGCCCCTGTCAACCCTTACCTCTCTTGGCTCTTGGTCCACCACAGTCTTGACCCCGGCCCATTTTGTCCGCTGCAGAAGTACTCTCATAAAATATCAAACATTCTCACAGGAAGCCAGAAAACACGTTTCTTTGTCGCCGCTGCTTTTTTTCACCCTGTACATGGCCTTGTCCGCCAGGCGCATAAGATCTTCAGCACTTTCGGCATCATCCGGGTAAAGGCTGATGCCCATACTGACCCCCAGCTGATGTTCCCCGGAAGGCAGAATATATGGCCGGGAAAGCTGCCAGGCAACCTTGCGGGCAACCTGCTTGGCATCTTCCAGCTTTCCTGTGTCTGTAAGCAGGATGACAAACTCATCCCCGCCGAAGCGGGCAACCGTATCAGAGGCCCTGACCAATTCTTTCAAACGCCGGGAGACCAGAGTCAACACCTCGTCTCCTGTGCTGTGCCCATAATTGTCGTTAATGGCCTTGAATCCGTCCAGATCCAGAAACAAAAGCGCCACCCTGTTTCCCGTTCTTTTGGCTGCGGCGATGGCCATTTCCATGCGGTCCTGAAGAAGGTTCCTGTTGGGCAGGCCGGTGAGTCCGTCATGCATGGCCATGTGCTCAATGCGCTCCTGCATCCGGCGCTGCTCGGTTATGTCTATCCCCGTGCCCAGCACATAGTCCGGGTTGCCCTCCTCATCGTTTATAATACAGTTGGACCAGGCTATAAGCCTTTTTTCTCCTGCCCTGGTCAACCAGTAATTCTCAAAGTGATGGGGCAGGTTTGCAAAATCAGGGCTGAAAAAAGACCTGACTGTTTCTGCTTCTTCAGGGGGAATGAGCCTTTTGAAAATCTCTTTCCCCTGCAGATCCTGGAAAGAATACCCTGACAGTCTTTCGCAGGCCCTGTTGAAATGTATAATTCTGCCTTCATTGTCCAGCAGCACCACCAGGGAATCCACAGTATCCAGGAGCTTGGATACAAAGGCCTTCTCCCGGCGCAGGCGCTGTTCTATTTCCCGGCGCTTCTTGAGCTCTTCCACGACCTGGTCGCGGACTTTCCTGTGCTCAGAGATCCTCTGGTTCAGTTCGGTTACATCCTGGATGGTCACTAAGGCCAGTCTGGTCCATTGGGAGCTTTCCTGTACCCTGATGGAGGCGATGGTAGTGTTTTGAAGCCTTTTGTCTCCATCCCGGTTGGTGATGGGGATAAACCAGCCGTGCAGGTGCGAGGAAAAAACAGCAGGCGGCCCCCCATCCAGTACTGCCTGGATCCTGGGCTCAAACCGGGGCTGCTTGAGTTCAGGATACATATCCGGGAGCCGCCGGCCAATAACAGTTCTGGCATCATGTTCAGTCCATTCCTGCATGATCCTGTTCCAGAACTGGATACGCATATCCTGGTCCAGAATAAAAATACCCAGGGGAAGCTGGTTTAATATCCAGAATCTATCCTGAATTTCATGAAAAATCATACAGGATCCAAAGGATTGCAAGGTGAATCATCGGCCCGGCTGGGGACAGGAAAGGCTGGATTTGAAAGCAACAGAGTCATTCTCCGGCCTGCTTTTTGACAAGCATGTCCAGCATACTGGAAAGCTCGGTCATGGAGTTGATGCCGAAAAGCAGAAGAATGTCACCGGCGATGGAGTGCTCTCTGACTTTGAAATGGGCCTTGGCCAGAATTATGGAGTGTCCTTCACCGCCTTCCTGCTGCAGGAGGTCATGCACGCTGGTCTCAAACATGAAATCCGGGAGTGAATACTCCAGGTCCATGCTTAGAATGTTGGCAAAATTGCCCAGGACGCTGTTGAGCACAATATTGCCGATCTCGGTCAGGGCCTCGCTGCGAATGGAGTCCAGGTCCGTATCCCCGGGCTCTTCCTGCACCAACAATGTGACCAGGTTCAGGGCGCTTTCAGGAGGGAATAACAGGGCCGCCTTCCCTGGAACCGGACCTGAAAACCTTAAAATAACAGTGGCCAGGGAGGATTTATCTAAGGGGGCAAGCTCCTGCTGAACGTCCTCCGGCTCCAGGACCTTGATTTCAGGAACACTTAGTTCCACGTGCATGGCCAGCATGGAGTTCAGGGCATTGCCCGCCTGTCCCACGCCGATATTTATGATTTCAGTCAGGGCATCCCTGTGCAGATCATTTAACATAAGCCTGGGTCCTTATCTGGAACCGAGGTGATTATTAAGCACCTCGAACATTTTTTCATCATTCACCGGCTTGTTCACCAGCTCCACCACCCCGTGCTCCTGACATTTCTGCCTGGTGGTCTCCTGTACGTCAGCGGTGACAACCACTACAGGGGTTTTGACATGTTTACTCTCCAGCACCTGCAGCACCTGGAAGCCGTTGATATCCGGCATAAGCAGGTCCAGCAGGATCAGGTCCGGCTGCATTTCATCTATCTTGCGCAGGCCTTCCCGGCCCGAAGCCGCTTCCACGGCTTCATGACCGGACTGCTGCACAATTCTTTTCAGTATGGTTCTTTGAAAGACCGAGTCCTCTACTATCAATACCCTGGCCATGTTTTCTCCTTAGCTGTCCTTGTAGCAATGGCTTTCATCGGGAAATTCACCGTTTTGAACCTCCCTGCGGTAACGCTCCACCGCCTCGGAAATAACTCCGGCCAGATCGGCGTATTTCTTTACAAACCGAGGTCCCGGGCCGGTGCTCATCCCCAGCAGATCATTTATCACCAGAACCTGACCGTCGCATTCCAGTCCGGCCCCTATGCCGATGGTGGGAATATTCAGGCTTGAAGTTATTCTGGAAGCCAGTCCCGGCGGCACCGCCTCCAGTACCAGGCTGAAGCAGCCGGCTTCCTCCAGCTTGCGCGCCTCCTGCACTATTTTTTCCCCGGCCTCGCCCCGGCCCTGCACCTTGAAGCCTCCAAAGTGGGCAATGCTCTGCGGCGTAAGCCCCAGGTGGCCCATGACCGGTATCCCGGCTTTGACCATGCCCTGGATCTGAGGCAGAATGCTGTCTCCGCCTTCCACTTTCACCGCTCCGGCCCGGCCTTCTTTGAGCATGCGGCCGGCATTGATCACCGCTTCTTCCACACTCACCTGGTAGGACATAAAAGGTAGGTCGGCCACTATCAGTGAATTACCGGCAACCCTGGTCACAGCCCTGGTGTGGTGCAGCATTTCATCCATGGTCACGGAAAGGGTATCCTCATGCCCCAGCACCACCATGGCCAGAGAATCCCCCACCAGAATCATGTCGATCCCGCCCTGATCCACGAACCTGGCCATGGCACTTTCATAGGCGGTAAGCATGGTCAGCTTTCTTTGTCCCTTGGCCTTTATAACTTCCGGCACCGTCATCCTTGGCATAATTTCATCCATTTTTTTACAGGGTTATTAGGTAGCTCCCCGACTGCAGGCATAGCCAGGGGTCAATTTCCAACGGGTCTGCACTTTGCGCATTTGCATTTGCACTTTTTTTCCGGCCTCCGGCAATTTCTTTTTGAACCTATTAAGTGCCGCCTGTCAAGAGATGGCCAAATTGACATGCAGGGCACAAGCATTTAAAAGGCAGCGTAAGCATGGAGAAAAGAATATGTATGATCTACTCAAGGAAGAACCGGGAAAGGACTTCAGTCCGGATGCTGCTTCCCTGGAAGAAACCCGTGAGTTCCAGAGCAGGCCCAACCTGCTGTGCTCCGGGTGCCTGAGCAGGATAACCAGCCAGGATGCGGGCATCAG
>NZ_QYZY01000005.1:0-1254 GCF_003838035.1 Desulfonatronospira sp. MSAO_Bac3
AAACATATGATCAACCTGCAGCAGAAGGCCACCTGTCTGCCCGCGGATACGCAGACGCCGGTGTCCCTTTATCTGAGCCTCATCGGCAAAGAAAAGGGAATAATGCTGGAGAGTTCCGAGGTGGACGGGCGTCTGGGAAGGTACAGCCTGCTGGCCTGGGATTTCAGGCTGCAGCTTAGTTGCAGCGAGGGCAAATTAAGGGTCAAGACCTTAGATGATCGCTTGGACGGGCTCAAAGAGATGCAGGGCATGGACTTTATCCAGGGTGTGCGCTCTGTGCTGGCTGAACTAAAAGTTCAGCCGGATCCCGCTTTCCAGTTGCCCCCTGTGACCAGGGCGGTTTACGGATATCTGGGATTCGGTCTTGGAGGGCTTCTGGAGCCCAGACTGGCAGAAGTGCTGCCTCCTGAAGAAGCCGAAGCCCAGCTGGTACTGCCGGGGCGGATACTGCTTTTCGATCACCTGCATCACAACTGCTATTACATCTGCTTAGACAAGGAGATAGCCCTGCCCAAGCCCAAACCCTGCAAGGCCAGAAGCGAGTTCAAGGTGGGCAGTGTCAGCACCACTCCCTCCCAGGAAGAGTACCAGGCCAGGGTAAGTGATATCAAGGAGCTTATAAGACAGGGCGAAGCAATCCAGGTGGTTCTCTCCACCCGGTTCAGCGCTGACTTCCGGGGAGATCCGTTTCTGGTTTACCGCCATTTGCGGCGTATAAATCCCTCGCCATATACTTTTTATCTGAATATGGAAGGTATTACCCTGATGGGGTCTTCACCTGAATTGATGGTCAAGTGCGGCCAGGACGTGCTGCAGCTAAGGCCCATTGCCGGAACCAGGCACCGGGCTGAGAGCGAAAAAGAGGACGAGCGCCTGGCCGAGGATCTTTTATCCGATGAAAAGGAAAGGGCCGAACACGTCATGCTGGTGGATCTGGGCCGCAATGACCTGGGCCGCATGGCTGTGGGCGGAAGTGTGGAAGTGGACAAATTCATGCGGGTGGAGAGATTTTCCCATGTCATGCACATGACCTCTTATCTATCCGCCAGGCTCAAGGAGGGGCTGGACGCCTTAGAGGTCATCCGGGCTTCATTTCCCGCCGGAACCGTGTCCGGTGCGCCCAAGATAAGGGCCATGGAAATAATAGGTGAGCACGAGCCCGCTCCCAGGGGACCCTATGCCGGGGCCATAGGCTGGATAGGCTTAGACAAGGACAGCGTGAATCTGGATACGGGCATAACCATCAGGAGCCTG
>NZ_QYZY01000068.1:0-3128 GCF_003838035.1 Desulfonatronospira sp. MSAO_Bac3
CTTTCCAGGATGATGAATCCGGATTCACCTGCCTCAGGTGTTGTCTCGTCTGTCTGAATCCGGGTAATTTCAGCTAAGGGCGGGGGGTTGCCCCTGAGTTCTTCTTCAAACCCGGCCAGTGCCTCCTCTTTGCCCTGGACTTCGATGACCACGCCAAGGGAGGTGTTCTGCACCGAACCAGTAAGGCCGTGTTGAGCGGCCATACGGTAGACAGAGGGCCTGAAGCCTACTCCCTGGACCCGGCCATTGACAATATACCTCTTACGCCTCATAATTTTCTGTTTGGATAAAAATAATAATCGAAGCCATTAACACTACAGCGAAACTTATAAAATACACTATGGTATCTCAACTGGGGACAGGCACTTTTGCCGATGGAAAACCTTCAACTGCTCAAAAATCTCGGCGGCAAAAGAGCCAGTCCCCGGAGGCCAATCATAAGTTTCGCTGTAGTGTTAACTGATTTAAGATTTTAAACCGGAAAAGACAAGAAGCCTTCATGTCCTTGCCTGATAAACAACCTTCACCTTTATAAACTATGGAAAATTCAATTCGCATAAGCGGGGCCAGGCAGCATAACCTCAAGTCCCTGTCCCTGGAAATTCCCCGCAACAAGCTGGTGGTCCTTTGTGGTCCTTCAGGGTCGGGCAAGTCAACCCTGGCCTTTGATATTATCTATGCCGAGGGGCAGAGGCGCTACGTGGAATCCCTGTCCGTTTACGCCAGGCAGTTTCTGCCGCAGATGGACAAGCCCTTAGTGGACAAGATTGAGGGGCTTTCCCCGGCCATCTCCATTGAGCAGCATACCCTGTCCAGGAATCCGCGCTCCACTGTGGGCACGGTGACCGAGGTGTACGATTTTTTAAGGGTCTTTTACGCCAGGCTTGGGACTTCCACCTGTCCCGAGTGCGGCCTGGAGGTACAGGCCCAGTCCGCCAGCCGCATCATAGAACATATCATGGACATGCCCCAGGGTACAAAGTTTATGATTTTAAGCCCCTTAGTGAACAACAAAAAGGGTACGCACCAGGAGCTTTTGAAAAAGCTCAAGTCCCAGGGGTTTGTCCGGGTGCGCATAAACGGCGAGGTCCAGAGCTTAGACACTCTGCCCGCGCTGGATAAAAACCGCAAACACCGCATAGAGCTGGTGGTGGACCGCTTAGTGCACAAGCCGGACATGCGCAAAAGGCTGGCCGACTCGGTTGAACTGGCCCTGGCTTATGGCCAGGACAGCCTGCTGGTGTCCATTGTGGACGGCCGGGACATTTTTTACAGCACCCAGGCGGTATGCCCTGACTGCAAGATCTCCATGCCTGCTCCCAGCCCGCAGCTTTTTTCCTTCAACAGTCCCCAGGGGGCCTGCCCGGAATGTTCGGGTATCGGCAGCGTGGAGTATTTTGAGCCGGACCTGATAGCCCCCAACAAGGGCCTGAGCCTGAACCGGGGAGCAATCATCCCCTGGAAAAAGCCTGCGGTCTTTGCCAGGTACAAGGACGACCTGCTGGCCCTGGGCCGCAAATACGGCTTTGACTTAGACACCCGGCTGGCTGATTTCCCCCCGGAGGCCTTAGAAGCGCTTTTTGCCGGAGACAAGGAACTTGGTTTCGAGGGGGTGCTTAGCCTCCTGGAGGAGGGGTTCGCCATCGGCCCGGTCTGGCGTGATGAACTGGCCAGATACAGGCAGTCCAGGCCCTGTCCTGTATGCAGGGGGGCCAGGCTGAGGCCCGAGTCCTTGTCCGTGCACGTAAACGGGAAAAACATCTACGAATTTACCCGTTTGTCCATTCACAAGGCCTTAGAGTGGCTGCAAAGCCTGAAATTTGAGCAGTCCCAGGCCAGGATTGCAGAGCCGCTTATAAATGAACTGAGCCACAGGCTCAAATTTCTGGTCAACGTTGGCCTGGATTATATAAATCTGGCCCGGAACATGTCCACCCTGTCCGGGGGGGAGGCCCAGCGCATCCGCCTGGCAGGGCAGCTGGGCTCCGGCCTGGTGGGGGTGACCTATGTCCTGGACGAGCCAAGCATAGGCCTGCATCCCAGGGACAACGACCGATTGCTGTCCACCCTGCGCGAACTCCAGGGCCGGGGCAACACCGTGCTGGTGGTGGAGCATGACGAGGCCACCATCAGAAGCGCGGACCACGTACTGGAGCTGGGACCCGGTTCCGGAGCTCTGGGCGGGGAAGTGGTGCACCAGGGAAGCGTGGATGCCCTGCTTGGTTCCAATACCCTTACAGGCAAGTACCTGCGCCGGGAGATGACTATCCCCAGGCCGGATAAAAGGCGAAACTCCGGTCGCTGCCTGACTCTGCGCGGAGTGAGCACCAACAACCTCAAAAACGTAGACTGCGACATTCCCCTGAACCAGCTGGTGGTGGTCACTGGAGTTTCCGGCTCGGGCAAGAGCTCGCTGGTGGTGGATTCGCTGTACAAACACCTGGCCCTGGCCAGGGGACTCAAGGTGGATGAACCCGGAAGCATTGCCGGAATTGAAGGGGCGGAGCATATCGCCAAGGTGGTGCCCATTGACCAGTCACCCATCGGCCGGACCCCCAGGTCCAATCCGGCCACATATACCAAGGTCTTTGATGAAATCAGAAATATTTTCGCCGAAACCAAAGATGCAAGAAAGCGCGGGTACAAGCCGGGGCGTTTCAGCTTCAACGTGCGCGGGGGTCGCTGCGAGTCCTGCAGCGGAGACGGACAGATAAGGGTGGAGATGCATTTTCTGCCGGATGTGTTCGTGACCTGCGAGGTGTGCGGGGGGCAGCGGTACAACCGGGAGACCCTGGACATTGAGTACAGGGGGTATAATATCGCTCAGGTTCTGGATATGTCCGTGGCTCAGGCCAGGGTATTTTTCCAGAATTACCCGGTCCTGGAGCGCAAGCTGGGCATCCTGGAGGAAGTAGGCCTGGAATACCTGAGGCTGGGTCAGCCGGCTACCACTCTTTCGGGAGGAGAGGCCCAGAGGATAAAGATATCCAGGGAGCTGTCCAAGAAGAGCCTGCCAGGAACCCTGTACGTGCTGGACGAGCCCACCACAGGCCTGCATACCCACGAGGTGGGCAAGCTTATCCAGGTCCTGAACCAGCTGGTGGACAAAGGGGCTTCGATAATTGTCA
>NZ_QYZY01000069.1:0-9553 GCF_003838035.1 Desulfonatronospira sp. MSAO_Bac3
ATGGGACTGCCGGTGCTGGACGGCCTGGGGCCGTTGGGGGATCATGATCACAGCCCCTCGGAATACATTTTAAAAAACAGCCTGACCCAGAGATGCGCTCTCACCGCGGCCTGTATTTTAAAGGCGCTGCATCAGGGCAAAGGCACCTGAAATATCACTCATCCATGAGCCCTGGCCCTGGCCTGGGCCTCCTGCTCTGACTTGTCTCTGGCTTTGAAAATATCAGCCAGATCCAGCCAGAATTCACTCACATCGGGTCTAAGGGCCACGCTCTGCCTGGCCAGGGATTCGGCTATTTCCGGATCATCCCCGCTTTGCAGGTACATCCTGGCCATGAGGTTCAGGGAAAAAGCGTCCCTGGGATCCTGCAGCAGGGCCTGGTGCAAAAATTCCCTGCTCTGTTCCTTCTGGTCCTGCTTCCAGGCAAGCCTGGCCAGGTGCCTGGGGGCAAGGCCGGCTCCATCTCTGGTTTGGCCCGCTTCCTGGTAGCACCGGGCCGCCTTTTCAAAATCCGCGCTGTTTTCAGCGAGCTGGCCAAGTCTTAGCAGGCTGAAGGCGTGGGAGGAATCGATTTCAAGGCACTTTGCAAAAAGATTGGCAGCCTCCTGGGAGTCACCCTGCTTGAGGCAGACGCAGCCCAGGTTGTACCAGGCCATGAGGTTTTCACTGTCTCTGTCAGTGATTTCCTGGAAATGCTGCCTGGCCAGCTCCAGCCTGCCCAGACGGGCATAGCATATGGCCAGGGAGTTGCGGGCCAGAAGATTGTTTTCATCTGCGGCCAGGGCCTGCTTGTATTCCTCCAGGGCGGCAAAGGTGTCCCCCTGGCTGAACAGGGAATCGGCGCTCACAGTCAGAGTCAGGGAGTCAAAGCAGGCCATCCTGGGGGGAGTGGTGAGCCTGGCGTGTTCCAGGGCTTTGCGGCAGTTTTCCAGGGTGTCTGTTTTGGAATAGCTGAGGCACGGAAAATCGGCCAGGGCCAGGCTTGCCGATACATGCAGCCTGGATTTTACCTCATCCAGCAAATGTATCCAGGGTTCTTTGAGGTTCTGGGAATTCTGGCCGGAAAAATAAAACACCATGCAGGTGGAACTGTATCTGCCGCTTAAGGGTTGCGGGGAAAATTTTCTGTCCACAAGCCTGATTATTTCCTGGACCAGGTTTTCTCCGTCAATGCCTTTGCTCTGGCTGTCCTTGCCCGGGTACTCCAGCTTGAGCATGGCCATGCAGAAGCATTCGTCCTGAATTCTGGCCCGGGTCCACAGGGAGAGAAAGTCCCGGTAGGAATAAAGGCCGGTAAACAGGTCCCGGGGCTGGACCTCCTTGCTCAGCACGTCCTGTTTTTCCAGGAGGCTTTCCTTTTCTGCCAGAAGGCTCAGTTTGTCCCCGGAATCGATCTTCCAGGCCGGGTCGTTCAGATAGAGTATTTCTGCGATGGAAACCTCCTCCTGTACTTCCTGGATGGTAATCTCACCCTTGTGTATGGCCGGGTAGGTCCCGGACGGAGAGTGCCCGGCTTTTTTTATGGACTGGGAATGGCCGTTGAATTTCTGGGACCAGACCATGAATTTCTGGCCCTCAAGGGCATCCATGTTTTTGCCGAGGTTTATCACCAGGCGGTTCAGTGGCAGTACTTCCAGGACCACGCCTCCATGCTGCAGGATCTGACTGAAGGCAAAGGCCTTGCTGCTGTGGTTTTCTTTGGACACGTTCAGGGCTTCCTCCGCCTTGCGGCAGACAAGGTGGGCCAGCTCGAAGGGGGATTTTTGAAACTGCGGTCCCTTGATGTCCTGGGGAAAAAGGCTCCAGCCGATACCGGCGCTCAGGGATATCTTCTCCCCGGAAACCGGGTATTCAAATACCAGAGAAGAGATCCTGCTTCTCAGGTTTTCAGACAGTTCCCTGCACCTGGCTGCCGGGGCCTGGGGCCAGAACACGGCCAGGGTATCGTTGCAAAGCCTGGCTGAAACTGCCTGCTCAGGCAGCTCCTTTCTAACATGTTCAGCCAGTTCGTAAAGGACCTGGTCGCCGAAGGCGTAACCAAATGTCTCATTGATCCTCTTGAAGCGGTCAGGATTTATGAGCATCACGCAGAAAGTGGCGCTGTATCGGTCCAGCCCTGAATCCATGGAAGCGGCCGGACCCAGGGTCAGGCTGGCCTGAATGTCTTCTACGGCCTTTTCCAGCAGCTGGTGGAATTTTTCCTGGTTGTAAAGTCCGGTAATGGAGTCGGTAATGCACTGCTTCTGCAGCAGGACCTTGTCCAGGCAAAGGGAAATTATGCCCGGAAGGTCCAGGGCCAGGGCCTGCATGCGCTCCGGATCAGTGCCCCGGGCCATGAAGATCCCCAGGAATCTGCCATCATACATCAGGGGTAAGAGAACCCGGTCTTTTTCCACTACCGGAACTATGTCCCGGCCATGGTACATGATAGAAGGGATTTCCTGTGGAAAATACAGGCTGTATGCCGAAAAGGAAATGACGGTACTCAGTGAATCCTTGAGCACGGATTCAAAAAGTATGAGATCGCTTTTGTCCAGACGGGGCTTCATTGGACCTCTTTGGTCAAGTTTTATAAAAATAAGACGTAACTGTTCACCATAATATATATGCTCCAGTGGTCCGGAGATTCGGCAAACAGGACGTAAAAACTCGCTCTCACGCCATGGCGTGAAAGAGTAAATCAAAACCTATACACGGGATTGAAAGCCGGGATATTTCCTGTAACATGCTTTGAATCAAGCTCGGTGATTTACGGTTTTGATTAACTCTTCCTACGTCGCTCAGACAGTTTACGCCCAGTTTGCCGAACCCCCGGACCCTGGCTACTCGTCCTCAGGTGGTGAATAGCTACAATAAAACTAAAGAAATTTATGCTGCATGAAGTTGCAAGCTGTGGATGACCGGGATTAATTAACTTAACCGGGAATTACTGTCCAGTCCTGCGTAAAGGAAGGGATCTCATACAACCACCCCCGGCCTCTCCTTGACTAAGGAGGGGAGAGATAATGAAGGGATCGGTTACAACCACCCCTGGCCCCTCCTTGGCTAAGGAGGGGAGTTACGCCGTGCCCTTGATCGATACTGAGGAGCAGGCCCGGCTGAACGTTGCCGTGCATGGCGCAAAGATAAATTTCTTGCTTAGCGATCTTTGCTTGTCACGCTTTGGCGTAATTCAATGCGTAAGCAACCCGAAGAGGATTTAAATGGGCGTTTTGCGTAAGAAAAAATGGTTTGCGGGCAAAGCCCGCTTTAGATTTTTTGCAGCTGCATGTTTGCAGGCCCGGCAGGCTTTAAGTTCAAGGGTTGAAAAAAACTCCTTTTACGGTTACCAAGTCCGGTATTGTTGTTATAGGGTTTATTGTCAGTTTTAAATATGCAGGAGAATTTATGCAGGTCCTGGAGACCATTTATAATCGCCGCAGCATACGCAAGTTTACCCAGGAAGACGTGAGCAAAGAGGATATCCGGCGTATTCTGGATGCCGGCAGATGGGCGCCCAGCGGTCTGAACAATCAGCCGTGGCGTTTCCTGGTGCTTGCCCGGGGGGATGAAAGAAAAAACGGACTGGAGGAGTGTACCAAGTACAGCCATATTGTCCGGGCGGCCAATGTGTTGATAACAGTATTTCTGGACAGACAAGCCAAGTATCACCATGAAAAGGATTGCCAGGGCGCAGGGGCCTGTGTGCAGAACATGCTTCTGGCGGCTCATGCCCTGGGTCTGGGGGCGGTCTGGCTGGGGGAGATCATCAACCAGGAATCCCAGGTGCACCGGGTGCTTTGCACCGACCCGGAGCAGCTGGAACTTATGGCTGTAGTGGCCCTGGGCCATCCGGACCAGAAGGGTTCCTCCCAGCGAAGAGATCTCAAGGAATTGATGCTGGAAGAATTTTGATGGAGGCTTTTTCAGCCTGTCCGTCCAGTTGATTTTTTATAAATACAATAAACAAGGGAGTTTCGCATGCTTGAGATAAAGACTTTTCCCCTGGGTGTTCTGCAGACCAACTGTTATGTGCTGCATTCGCAGCAGGAGGCACTGGTAATCGATCCCGGGGGTGATCCGCAGCGCATAGTTGATTATTTAAGAGAAAACGGTCTTTCCTTGGCCATGATTCTCAATACTCATCTGCATTTTGATCATATCCAGGGCAACGCCGCCCTGGCAGAGTCCTCCGGGGCCAAAATCTTCGCCCCTGAAGAAGACAGGTTTCTTCTGGACACGGAAGTAGGCGGCGGCGGTTTCATGGATTTTCCCGAGACTCCGGGGTTTGACTTTGAGGACCTCAAAGAGGGAAAGCAAGAGCTTCTGGGCCATGAATGCACAGTCCTGTCCACTCCAGGGCATACGCCGGGCAGTCTTTCCTTTTATTTTCCGGACTTGAAAGCGGTATTCGTTGGAGATCTTCTTTTTCAGCGTGCTGTGGGCCGCACCGACTTTCCCGGGGGGAGCATGGAAGTGCTCAAGAAGTCAGCGAGGGAGAAAATATTCACCCTGCCCGGCGATACGGTGATATACTCCGGGCACGGACCTCAGAGTACGGTGATGGACGAAAAACAGAACAATCCGTTTTTTCAGAATTCATCGTTTATGTAATGACGGCAGTGGAGATATAGAAAGATATGCTCTGGCTTGATCTGCGCAACATGTGCTGAGGACTGGAGCGGGAGGTGGGTATGCACCTCCGGCAAACCAGGGCGGATACTGTTCGCGTCCTTGTGCATACACAAAGGGTGCAGGTTCTGGATTCCCTGGCCCTGATGCATCCGGAATGGAGTATGGACAAGGCTTCCAAAGCTTCTTTCGTCAGGGCGGACTTTCAACGCAGGAGTAAGCAAAGTGGCTGATTCAAGGGTCATGGTGCTGGGGTGCAGTCCCAGAAAAGAGGGCAACAGCGACAAGGCTGCCGGGGAAATAGCAGAGACCTTAGAGGGCCGGGGATGCCGGGTGGAAAGTATCTTTCTCAGGGACAAAAAGATCCTGCCCTGCATGGGCTGCCGCAAGTGCGAGACCACTAAAAACAACCGCTGTATCCTGGCGGGCAAAGATGATGTCCAGGAGATCCTGGATAAAATGCAGGAGTCGGACCTGGTGTTTTTCAGTTGCCCGATATACTATTACCATGTTCCGTCCACCTTTAAGGCCCTTATAGACCGGGGGCAGAGCGTGTACGAGGCCTGGGCGGCAAAGGGGGAGCCGGGCCTTGACTTGAAACAGGCTTACTGTGTCCTCATTGCCGGGAGAAAGAAGGGAGAACGACTTTTTGAAGGCAGCCTGCTGAGCCTGAAGTATTTTTTGTACCCTCTGGGCTTTGCCCTGAAGGATCTGTGCCTGAGGGGGATTGATCTCAGGGAGGACCTGGCCGGGGATCAGGATTCCAGGGAAAAGATCAGGGAGTTTGCCCGCAGCGCTGCAGGGCATTCTTGAGAGTTCAAGGGCGGGAAGCAGGGCTGCAATGATGTATGCGTTTAAAAACGCGTTAAAAGCGCAGCTTCGCGTCTATGGTCTTTCCAGTTTTCATCCCCGGAAACTCACCCGGGTTCTCAGGCGGGAATTTCTGGGGCGAAGGTGCCTGATATGCGGGATGGTCAGGGATAAAGAGACTGGCCCGGACACAATGTGTTCTGCCTGTCTGGAGAAGATTAAAATAAGGCGGCGTGGATTCTGCCCGGGCTGCGCCAAAATCTACACCCTTGAAGAAGCCAGTCCTTATTACTGCCTGGACTGCCGCACCAGGCCTTTTCCCTGGTCCGGGCTGGGTTTTTTCGGACCTTACCAGGACCGCCTGAGAGAGCTTATTCTGTGCTTCAAGTTCAAAGGGGATCTGGGGCTGGGCAGGGTTCTCGGGGGCATGCTGGTTCAGGCCGGCCAATATCATGGCGTAGTCAAGGCGGACATGGTAGTACCCGTGCCCATGCACGAATCCAAGCTTAAAATGCGGGGCTTCAACCAGAGCCTGGAGCTGGCCAGAATATTTTCCGCAAGCACGGGGTTTCAGCTGCAGCACCGGGCCATGGTAAAAAAGAGGCCTACTGCAGCCCAGAGCTCCCTGAACCGCAAGGACCGGATGAAGGAATTAAAAGGGGCTTTTGAAGCCCATGCCGGGGTGGTCAGGGGGCAATCCATCCTCCTGGTTGATGATATCTACACCACTGGGTCCACCCTGGAAGAATGCACCAGGACACTTATCAAGGCAGGTGCTTCCCGGGTGCAGGTGCTTTTTCTGGCCAGAGGGGTGATGTAGCTGGTACCGCCCCTGACAAAAGCATTATCATGATGAATATTTTCGCCTTTTTTTGACAATCTTCAAGATATTGCTTGACGTTTGATACAGTTCAGGTTAAAAAGTCTTCTTCTTTATTGGGAGGTAAAAATGTTTGCTATAGTTGAAAGCGGTGGAAAGCAATACCGGGTAAGGGAAGGTCAAAGGCTGAAAGTGGCCAGGATGGACCAGGAGCCCGGGGAAGAAGTTGTTCTGGATTCGGTCCTGGCAGTGGGACAGGATGATGATGTTCAATTCGGCAAGCCCTACCTGGATCAGGCCAGGGTTGTCTGCGATATCCTGGAACACGACCGGGACAAGAAGGTGATCGTCTTCAAAAAGAAAAGACGCAAGGGATACAGCAAAAAGCAGGGACATCGCCAGGATTTTACCGCGGTTAAGGTCAAGAGCATCCAGGCATAGTCCCGGGAGGATAAAAGAATGGCACATAAAAAAGCAGGCGGAAGTTCCAGGAATGGACGCGACAGTCACGGACAGAGAAGAGGGGTGAAAAGGTACGGCGGACAGAAGGTCCGGGCTGGCAATATACTGGTCCGTCAACTGGGGACCAAAATCCATCCCGGAGCCAATGTCGGCGTGGGCAAGGATTACACTCTTTTCGCCCTCTCCGACGGCGAGGTCAAGTATGACAAATTTACCCGCAAGAAAAAAGTCCGCACCAGGGTCAGTATTGTGCCTGCAGCGGTCTAATTCTTAGCTTTTGAAAATTTTTATGGCGGGCCGCCGGGAGAGCATCTCCGGGCGGCCTTTTTTTTGAGGTCTACTGCATGCGCTTTGTGGATGAAGCCGAAATAACAGCCCGTTCCGGGAAAGGCGGAGACGGGTGCGTATCCTTCCGCAGGGAGAGGTTTATTCCCAGGGGCGGTCCCGATGGAGGGGACGGGGGAGAAGGCGGGAGCCTTTACGTGGAGGCTGATCCTGGGCTGCTTACTCTTTACGATTTTAAGCGTAAGCGCTTGTTTGCAGCCCAGAACGGTCGTCCCGGCATGGGCAGGCAGAGGTTCGGCAGGTCCGGTGATGACCTGGTGATTTATCTGCCTGTGGGCACCCAGGTTTATTCCATGCAGGAGGACGGTGAATCTTTGCTTGCAGATCTGGTGCATCCCGGCCAGAGGGTTCTTCTGGCCCAAGGGGGCAGGGGGGGCAAAGGCAACACTCACTTCAAGTCTTCCACCATGCGCGCTCCAAGGTTTGCTCAGCCTGGAGAGGAAGGAGTGGAGCTGCGCCTGAAACTCAGGTTGAAGGTCCTGGCTGATGCAGGCCTTCTGGGCCTGCCCAATGCAGGCAAGTCAACTCTTCTTTCCAGGATCTCGGCTGCCAGGCCCAAGATCGGTTCCTACCCCTTCACCACAATCAACCCCAATCTCGGAGTGCTGCGGGACCAGCGCGATACACAGATGGTGGTGGCGGATATTCCGGGGCTCATATCCGGGGCCCATCAGGGCAGGGGACTGGGGGACAGGTTTTTGAAGCACGTGGAGCGCACCAGGTTTCTGGTGCATATTTTAAGTGTTGAGGATATCGACCTGGACAGCCCCTGGCAGGGTTTCGAGATCCTGAACCAGGAGCTGGAAAAATATTCACCGGAACTGGCCTCGAGAGAGCAGGTCCTGGTCCTGAACAAAACAGATCTTTTAAGCAGAGATGAACTGGATAAGCTCGGCAGGGCTGTTGAGGCCTATGAATACAGAGTGTACCTGATTTCGGCCCTGGAAGGAACCGGCGTTGAAAAACTGGTGCAGGATATGTGGGAGAGGTTTTACCGGTTGTCCGTTGATGTAAAATGATATAAATGCTTGGCCATGAAAAATCATCGTGAAGAAACCGGAAAAATCCTGGCCGGAGCCGGCCGCGTAGTTATCAAGATAGGCAGTGCCGTGCTTACGGGCCGGGAGGGCCTGGACCTGCGTGTGGTCAGCAGGCTGGTGGACCAGATCTGCCTTCTGCACGACCGGGGAATGGATATTATCCTGGTCTCTTCCGGGGCAGTGGCCGCTGGCTGCAAGGTGCTTTCCTCATGCCGGAGCAAAAGCGACCTGGTATTCAAGCAGGCTACATCAGCTGTGGGCCAGAGCAGGCTTATGCATGCCTATGACGAGATCTTCGGGCGTTATGGAAAGATTACCGCCCAGATCCTGCTTACCAGAAACGACCTCAAAAGCAGGGAGCGCTTCATCAATGCCCGCAATACCATGCTTCAGCTCCTGGAGTGGCGGGCCATACCGGTAATAAACGAAAACGATACCGTGGCGGTGCAGGAACTTCGCTTCGGGGACAACGACGCTTTGGGGGTGATGATACTGAACCTGGTGGAGGCGGACCTGTTTATAAACCTGACCTCATCAGACGGCGTATACCGGGAAAATCCCAGGGAAAACCCGGATGCGCAAAAGATAGCCTGTATTGAGGACATCCATTCCGAGCCCCTGGAAAGGATGTGTCAGGGGAAAACCCAGCAAGGCAGCGGAGGAATGTACAGTAAGCTCCTGTCCGCACGCAAGGCGGCCCAACTGGGTGTGCCCACCCTTATACTTTCCGGCAGGGACAGGTTCTCCCTGGAAAAAGCCTTTGACGGCGAGGATCTTGGCACCTGGATTCTGCCCCGGGACAAAAGTATTTCCAGCCGCAAGTTCTGGTTTGCCTACAACCAGGAGCCCGCAGGGGAAATAGTGGTGGACAGGGGAGCGGCTTTTGCTGTTTTTGAAAAGGGCAAAAGCCTCCTGCCTGCGGGTATCGTGGAAATACGGGGCAATTTCGGCAAGGGGGCTTTAGTGAAAATTGTGGAGCAGGACAGCTGCAGACGTCCTGCAGTGGGCCTTACCAACTACAAAGCTTCAGATCTGCGCCAGATTATGGGCAAGAAATCCGGGGAAATTGAGGGAGTGCTTGGACAGTGTCTCTACCCTGAAGCAATTCACAGGGACAATATGCTGCTGGAGGCAGTGCTTTAGTGGCTTACTGCTGAAATCTTGTCATAAAAAACAAGAAACTTGGACAGGATTAACAGGATTGGCAGGATAAGCAATCTGCGGCCGGAAGCCGCAGATTGCATTAGCCATCCAGCACTCACTTTCTTCCGGCACTCATGAATGCAGGAAAAAAGTGAGTGCTGGAGTGATTACCTTTTGGCCTGGCTTCCGCCTGTCCCGTTTAATTGCTCGCAGAGCAAGCCCGAAGGGCATTAAACTGGGAGCCAGGACAAAATGATTTTTTTCTTTATCCATCTCTTAATCCTGTTAATCCTGTCAAATAGCTCTTTTCTTTATTGGGTTG
>NZ_QYZY01000070.1:0-1182 GCF_003838035.1 Desulfonatronospira sp. MSAO_Bac3
CTATGTTCTTCAAAACCGTGTGTGCGGAGCACCTGCCTGCCCGCTAAAATTCCGAAGGACAGCGAAGCGCATTTTAGTCGGGTGTGAAGCCTGAAGGCTTCCCGTGCCTAAGAAGTTTTTTTGGCACGGGCAACTTCGTTGCACACCCCGGTGAAACCCGCTACGCTGACCCAGCACTCACTTTTCCATTTGTTTGCTTGTGATGAAACCGAAATTATTAAAGTGAGTGCTGGGTGTTTCACGGGACAGGCGGGCGGCTCTGCCGCTCACGGCTGGCGAGTAACGCCTCACGTCAATTCTCGGTGACGATTGATGGCACCTCCTGAATGGTTACCTGCTACGCAGGAGGCCTTACGGCCTGTTTAACTGGGTAAATTTGCGCCTGCCCGGTTAAACATTTATCCGGTTAAATCTTCTTCCATTTAACTGGACGGCGAAGCCGTAGACCGGAGGTCTGTTTAACTGGGTGAATCCTTGGAGACAAGCAGGTGCTTGACCTGGTCAAATATTTACCCCCTCCCGAAAAAGAGTCCCTGTCCGCCATAAGTATTTCTTCTTTGCTCCGCCCTGATAAAGCCCTGACCGTCATCCTGGCCAAGAGCCTGCACGCATCTATGCATTCCTGTGCCCCGTGGGTTGTCCTGGAGCTTTCCCCGGCCATGCTCTCAGCCAGGTCCATGTCAGGAAAGTACTTCATGGGTACTGGTGCCAGGCGCATGATGGTGCCGTTGCCTGCCGACCTGGGATGGGTTGAACCGGAGTAAGGCTCACCGGTTTTGCGGTATCTTTGTAAAGCCGCAGCCACTGTACTGCCGATATCAAAGCAGGACCCGGTGCTGCTCAGGTATCCGGTTTCCATCCACCTGCAGTACCTTTCCATCTGGTCCCGGGCATCAAAGCCGCCCTTTTCAATCAGGCTCTCTGCCAGGCACAGGGCCATGGAGGTATCATCAGTCCACTGACCCGGACGCAGATTAAAAGGTCCTCCCCCGACCATATCTCTGAGTGGTTCAAAACCGCCCCTGGTCATGAACTCCACGGTGGTGCCCACGGCATCACCGGCTGCCAGGCCAGCAAGGCATCCCCGGAATCGTAACCATTCAGGGGGTGCCAGCAATCGCCACCCTGAATAGACTTGAGGCGTACTCCCCAACAGTGAGCGGCAAAGCCGCCCGTGTGCAA
>NZ_QYZY01000071.1:0-23690 GCF_003838035.1 Desulfonatronospira sp. MSAO_Bac3
AAGAACAACACCCATCCAGCCCACTGGACCTACCAGAACATCGACTACATGCGCAGCGAGCTCAAAAGGCTCGGATACTCCTACGACTGGAGCAGGGAGCTGGCCACCTGCCATCCTGGATATTACCAGTGGGAGCAGCTTTTTTTCCTCAAGTTCTATGAAAAGAACCTGGTTTACCGCAAAAAGGCCCCGGTCAACTGGTGTCCCACCTGTGTTACCGTCCTGGCCAACGAGCAGGTGGAGGCCGGGCAGTGCTGGCGCTGCGACTCCATGGTGGAAAAACGCGAACTCTCCCAGTGGTTTCTGCGCATAACAGATTATGCAGAAGAGCTGCTAAAAGACCTGGACCAGCTTTCAGGCGGCTGGCCGGAACGGGTCATCAGCATGCAGAAGAACTGGATCGGGAAAAGCACCGGCATGGAGATAGACTTTCCGGTTCAGGGGCTGGATGAAAAGATCACGGTCTTTACCACCAGGCATGACACCCTGTTCGGGGCCACCTTCATGAGCCTGGCCCCGGAGCATGAAATGGTGCCCCGGCTTATCCGGGACAACCCCGACCAGGAAAAAATCCAGGAATTTATCTCCAGGACCACCTCCCAGGCACACGAAGAGCGCACCGCAGACGATACGGAAAAGGAAGGCATATTCACCGGAAGCTACTGCATCAACCCGGCCACCGGGGAAAAAATGCCCATTTACTTAGCCAACTTCGTCCTGGCCGAATACGGTACCGGTGCAGTCATGGCCGTGCCTGCACATGACCAGAGGGACCTGGAGTTTGCGCGCAAATACAGTCTCCCGGTGCGGGTGGTGGTCAGCCCCCAAGGCATGGACGAACCTCTGCCAGAAGAGCTGGACGAGGCCTTTGCCGATCCGGGGCTGGCTGTCAATTCCGGGCGGTTCAACAACAAGCCTACTTCGCAGGTGCAGGAGGAGATAGCCGACTACCTGGAAGGACTTCAGGCCGGACGCAGGGCCGTCAACTATCGCCTGCGGGACTGGAACATCTCCAGGCAGCGCTTCTGGGGTGCTCCCATTCCGGTAATCTACTGTGAAAAATGCGGCATCGTTCCCGTACCTGCCGGCGAGCTGCCCGTTGTTTTGCCCCAGGAGGCTGAGCTGCCCAGGGACGGACGCTCCCCCCTTCCGGAAATGGAAAGCTTTATCCGGGTGGACTGCCCTGAATGCGGCCAAGAGGCCAGGCGGGAAACAGACACCATGGACACCTTTGTTGAATCCTCCTGGTATTTCGCCAGGTTCACCTCGCCTCGAAAGGCAGACGGTGCCTTTGATTCAGAAGCCATAAAATACTGGCTTCCTGTGGACCAGTACATAGGCGGGATTGAACACGCCATTTTGCATCTTCTTTATGCCCGTTTTTTTGTCAAGGCCCTGCGCGACCTTGGATACTGGGACCTGAATGAGCCCTTTGCCAATCTTCTCACCCAGGGCATGGTCCTCAAAGACGGGGCCAAGATGTCCAAATCCAAGGGCAACGTGGTGGACCCGGATGAAATGATAAGGCGCTTCGGAGCCGATACCGTCCGCCTCTACTGCCTGTTCGCCTCTCCCCCGGAAAAGGACCTGGAATGGAGCGATTCCGCCATTGAAGGCTCCTACAGGTTTTTAAACCGTCTCTGGAGGACTGTACACGAGCTGTCGGGAGTTATCTCCCCGGTTGGACCATGCCTGGCCATGGAAGGCCAGGGCCTGACCCCGGAAGAAAAAGAACTGCGGGCTGCCGAACACGAGGCCATGCGCCGGGCCACTCGGGACATGCTGGACAGGTTTCAGTTCAATACCGCCATTGCCGCCTGCATGGAACTTTTAAACACCATCGGCCAGCACCGTGAGTCCCTCAGACAAAGCCCCAGCGGGCCGCAGGTGCTATCATCGGCCCTGTCCACGGTTCTGACCGTGCTTGCACCCATTACCCCGCATATCTGCGAGGAACTCTGGTCGCACATGGGCTATCAGCACAGCCTGGCCTGGAGCAGGTGGCCGGAGTATGACCCCCGGGCCGTGGTTCGCCAGGAGATCACCGTGGTCATCCAGGTCAACGGCAAGCTTCGTTCCAGCATTAATGTTCCAGCGGAAATGGATCAGGAAGAACTTAAAAACCTCTGCCTCGAAGATGAAAAAGTCAAAAAGCATATCCAGGGCAAAGACGTGGTTAAAGTCATTTCTGTGCCCAAGAAGCTGGTGAACATAGTGGTGCGTTAAACATGCGTCTTGCAGCATTACTTTTTATATGTCTGACCCTTTGCGCCGGATGCGGCTACAACTTCGCCGGCATGACCCCGGTGGACATGCCGGAAGGGGTAAGCCGCCTGCACCTGGACCAGGTGAATAATCCCACCCAGGAGGCATGGCTTGAGCCTTACGTTCGCTCCAACTTCCGCGACGAGTTCTCCAGGCGGGCGGATATATCCTGGGTGGACCGGGAGCAGTCCCAGGCCTATATTGAGATAGACATTAAAAACTACAGGGTTTCCGATGATCTCACCGGCGCTGGAGACCGAACGGTTCGCTCCGACGTCAGGCTGGATCTGGAGGTGAACATGTACCATTCCCGGGACAACGAACTGCTGTGGTCCTCGGGCAGCGTCCGCGGCAGCAGTTCTTATTACCTGGCCCAGGATCAGGCCCCTGTACCCGGAGAAAGCACTCCAGGGGAAAGACAGGCTGCACAGGAAGCAGTTGAAGAAGCCCTGCGCCTGGCCACGGACCGGCTGGGCAGTGAATTTTGAGGCTGTTCACACCATGTCCAGACCCGGTTTTTACTTTTTTTTCTGCCCGGATGCGGGCCTTGTCAAAAGACAGATTCACAAAACCCTTGAACCATACGACCCGGACTCCTGGGAAATAAACACCCTCTGGAGCGATGACCCGGAGCTTGATCAGAAGCTGTGGAAGGCCCTGAACATGGCCAATATGATGGGACCTTCCAGAGTGGTTGTTGTCCGCAACTGCCAGGTCTTCAAAGATGCCCAGTGGAAAGCCCTGGCTCCGGCTCTCAAGGGATTCAAATCCGGAATCTGGCCTTTTTTCTGCCTGGAGGGCCAGTGGGATAAACAAAAACCCAAAATTCCAGCTGTCCTGGAAAATAAGAAGTTTTTCAAAATCGCCCGGGAAAGGGGCTGGATCTGGCAGTTTCCTGGAATTACCAGGCAGAACCTGCCCAGGTACCTGGAAAAAAGAGCCCGGGAAACCGGTCTTGTATTTGCTCCCGGTGTGCAGGAGAAACTGGTGAACATCCTGCCTCTTAACAGCCTGGGTGTGGACCAGGAACTGGAAAAGCTTCTTCTTCTGGCCAATGACCAGGGAAAAGTCGAGGCAGAGCACCTGGACATAGTCGAGCCCAGGGCCGACCTGGACATATTCGCCCAGATGCAGAGCATCCAGCAGGGGAAAAACATTACCCTGGTATGGCAAAAGTTTTTCAGGGATCAGCAGACAGGCCAGGAGGCCCTGTTCCCTTTTCTGGGGCTTCTTCTGCACGAGGCCCGTGTCCTGTGGCATCTGGCCGCCGGTGAAGAGGACAGGGTGTTTTTGTATCCCAGGACCAAAAACGAAAAAAAAAGGCTGGCCAGGCAGCTTGGCCCCCGAAATATCGCCCGGCTCTGGGACATGATCCTTGAAGCCGAAGCCGGAGTAAAATCAGGAACCATCCTTCAGGACCAGGCCCTGGAAAAGCTCACCGCCGATCTCTACCAGCTATTCAGGCAGAAGTGATCAGCCCCCTGGGCATGGAGAAGCGAGCGATTATGGATTCCCAGAAGCCGCACTATACAGGTCATCGCCAGAGACTGAAAAAGCGTCTCGACAACGATCCCTCCAGCCTGCAGGACTATGAAATCCTGGAGCTGGTCCTGGGGTACGCCCTGCCCAGGAAAGACACCAAACCCCTGGCCAAGGCCCTTCTCAACCGGTACCCCACCTTCAAGGACCTGCTGGCTGCAAGGCCCGGCGACCTGCAGGCTATTGACGGCATCGGTCCGGGTATTATTACATTTTTTAGACTCTGGGGAGAATTCTGGGCCAGGACGGACAGGTCCGGACTTAGTACCAGAAGCACCCTGGACTCCCCGGAAAAGGTGGCCCGCCTGGCCCGGTCCAGGCTTCAATTCAAGTCCATAGAAGAATTCTGGGCCATCATGGTGGACAATAAAAACCGGCTGATTGACTTTGAAAAAATGAGCCGGGGCACAGTGGATCAGGCTCCGGTCTTCCCCAGGGAAATCCTCACGGTTGCCCTGGAAAAAAGGGCCAGCGGGGTTATTCTGCTGCACAACCATCCCGGTGGCGACCCGCACCCCTCTTTTCAGGACCGGGAACTGACCAGAAAAATCAGGGAGGTATCAACAGCCCTGGGAGTAAGGCTTCTGGACCATGTGATTATTTCCGAGGACAGTTTTTTCAGTTTTCAGGAACACGGTTTTCTTTAATAACTCTCAATAGCCCGGGCCGGTCAGCAGACTGCTGCAGGCCCCTCAATTTGTCCAACGCCAAAAACCAACAGGAGAAAATCTATGAATTCCATGCATTGTATACTCAGCGGCAAGGTTCAAGGCGTTTTTTTCAGATCCTGGACCCAGGAACAGGCTCAAAGCCTGGGAGTAAAAGGCTGGGTAAGAAACCTGCACGATGGCCGGGTGGAAGTCCTGGCCCAGGGGGATGAGAATGCCCTGGCCGAATTCAAGAAAAGACTTATCCAGGGCTCTTCCATGAGCGAAGTAAAAGACATCAAGTGCGAGGACATGGAATACGACAAGACCTATTCCAAATTCGAGATCAGGTAAGCCTGCATCATCCTCGAGAAAAAAAGCTTCTTTGCATTGAAGCACGTCCAGTGCGATATTTGCGCTGACGAGCTTGACTAATGCCCGATACAGCTTACAATTGAAAATCAGGCCCGGCTGAGCGCCTGCAGGGCCTGATCACAGTTTTTTGCGTCCAGAAACCGGACACCCGGTATACATTTTTTCAGGAGAAAACTTGCCATGAGCGATGATAAGATATTTTTCGCCGAACCCGGGGAGATAGTTAATCCCGCGGAAGACAACCCAAAGTCTGAGAGCTCGGGCCAGGAGTCAGAGCTGGAGATACCCTCCAGCCTGCCGCTTCTGCCGGTGCGCGATATTGTGGTTTTCAACTACATGATCCTTCCCCTTTTCGTGGGGCGGGACAAAAGCATCCAGGCCATTGACCACGCCCTGAACAACAACCGCTACCTGCTTATCAGCACCCAGAAAGATGAACAGGTGGAAAATCCTGGTCCGGACGACCTGTACCAGACCGGTACCGTGGTCATGATCATGCGCATGCTGAAAATGCCCGACGGCCGCCTCAAGGTCCTGGTCCAGGGCATCAACAAGGCCAGGATCCGCAGATTCGTCCAGACGGATCCCATGGATATCGTGGAAATAGACGTGATCAAGGACAAGGAATTTACCGATCCCACTTCCGAGTCCGAAGCCCTTCTGCGGGCCGCCCGGGAGCAGAGTGAAAAGCTCCTGGGTCTTCGCGGTGTGGATGCTTCAGAGATCATGGCCGTTTTAAACAGTGTGGACGATCCGGGCCGCCTGGCCGACCTTGTGGCCTCCAACCTGAGGATGAAGCCCGCCGATGCCCAGCAGATCCTGGAGTGCGACGATCCTCTGCAGCGCCTGAAGATGGTCAACGAGCAGCTGGTGCGCGAGGTGGAGGTGGCCTCAATGCAGGCCAAGATCCAGAACATGGCCAAGGAGGGCATGGACAAGGCCCAGCGCGAATATTTCCTCCGGGAGCAGCTAAAAGCCATCCGCAAGGAACTGGGCGATGTCACCGAGAGCGGTGATGACCTGGAGCAGCTGCGCGAGTCCCTCAAAAAGGCCAGGCTCCCGGCCAAGGTGATGAAAGAGGCAGAAAAACAGCTCCAGAGGCTGGAAAACATGCACCCCGATTCAGCCGAGTCCACTGTGGCCAGGACATACCTGGAATGGCTGGTGGAAATCCCCTGGAAGAAGAAGACCAAGGACCGCCTGGATATAAAAGAGGCCCAGAAAATATTAAACGATGACCACTACGACCTGGAAAAGGTCAAGGAAAGGATCCTGGAATACTTGAGCGTGCGCAAGCTGAACCCCAGGATGAAGGGTCCCATCCTCTGCTTTGTGGGCCCCCCCGGCGTGGGCAAGACATCCCTGGGCCAGTCCATCGCCAGGTCCCTGAACAGAAAGTTCGTGCGCATGTCTCTGGGTGGAATGCGCGATGAGGCTGAGATTCGCGGCCACCGCAGGACCTACATAGGGTCCATGCCCGGACGTATCATCCAGAGCATGAAGGAAGCCGGCTCTGTCAACCCGGTCTTTATGCTGGACGAAATAGACAAGGTGGGCGCGGACTTCAGAGGCGACCCCTCCTCGGCCCTGCTGGAGGTTCTGGATCCGGAGCAGAACCACTCCTTCACCGACCATTACCTCAATGTCCCCTACGACCTGTCCAAGGTCATGTTCATCTGCACCTCCAATATCCTGGACACCATACCCTCGGCCCTTTTGGACCGCATGGAGGTTATCCGCATCCCCGGCTATACCGAACAGGAAAAGGTGCATATCGCCCGTAAATACCTCCTGCCCAGGCAGATAAAGGAAAGCGGGCTCAAGGAAAAGGACATCTCCCTTAGCGACGGCGTCTTAAAAGAGATTATCCGCAACTATACCCGGGAGGCGGGCCTCAGGAACCTGGAGCGCGAAATAGGCGCAGTATGCCGCAAAATCGCCAGACAGGTGGCTGAAGGCAAAAAAGGCCCCTTTCGCATCACCAGGAAAAAGGTGGACAAGCTCCTGGGCGTACCCAAGTATATGCCCGAGGACCGGGAAAAGGAACTGCCTGCAGGCGTGGCCATAGGCCTGGCCTGGACCGCTTACGGCGGGGAGATCCTGCATGTGGAGGTAAGCCTCATGCCGGGCAAGGGCAAGCTCATACTCACCGGCCAGATGGGCGAGGTCATGAAGGAAAGCGCCCAGGCGGCTCTAAGCTACGCCCGCAGTCGGGCCAAAACACTTGGTCTGGACGAAGACCTCCTGGACAAACGCGATATACACATTCACGTACCGGCCGGGGCCACCCCCAAGGACGGTCCTTCAGCCGGGCTGACCATGGTTTCCGCGCTTGTTTCGGCCCTGCTGGACAGGCCTTTGCCCGGGGATATAGGTATGACCGGGGAGATCACCCTTCGCGGCAGAGTGCTGCCTGTGGGGGGCATCAAGGAAAAAATCCTGGCTGCAGTGGCTTCCGGGGTCAAGACAGTGATTATTCCGGACTCCAACAAACGCGATTTCAATGAAATTCCTCCGGAGCTCAGGAAAACTATCCAGGTCAAAACAGTGGAAAATATGGACCAGATCTGGCCCATCCTGGATATAGCCAGGGATTAGGAAGAAAGGATACGTGTTGTCGCTTGAACAATTCACCACCTGATACAATTGGGCAAACCTCACTTCGGCTAATAGCCAGGGGCCGGGGGTTCGGCAAACTGGGCGTAAACTGTCTGAGCGACGTAGGCAGCGTTAATCAAAACCGTAAAACACCGAACTTGATTCAAAGCATAATAAAGAAAATATTCTGGATAAAAAAAACTTGTAGAGGTTTTGATTTACGCTGCCTTGGAGCGAGTTTTTACGTCCTGTTTGCCGAACCCCCGGACTACTGGCGC
The DNA here is from genome assembly GCF_003838035.1 of Desulfonatronospira sp. MSAO_Bac3. Lineage (NCBI taxonomy): Bacteria > Pseudomonadati > Thermodesulfobacteriota > Desulfovibrionia > Desulfovibrionales > Desulfonatronovibrionaceae > Desulfonatronospira > Desulfonatronospira sp. MSAO_Bac3. Next base: position 7,703 of record NZ_QYZY01000071.1, read on the forward strand.
ACCTTTCAGTGAATAACTTCTATTGTTCTTGCCACCAGAACGTATTAACTTTGTAAGTCACTCTGGCGGGTTCAATCAAAATCCGCCAGCAGGGCACCTATGTGCAGCCGTCCCAGCAGGTTTTCGCGCTGATAGCGGTTGCGTATCTTCCATTGCGCCTGCTGCAGCTGTTCATTGGTAATGCCGTTTCTGGTGGCGGTATAGGCCTCGATAAACGCCGCTAAATTATCGCACACCTTGAGCAGATGCCCGTCCCTGGGATCAAATTCGTCCCGGTTGTAGTTCTGGTGCAGTTCATCAGCATCCAGACTGAGCACCCTGCCTTTATCCACCACAGTGTTGTCGAACTCGGAATAATCCTGGTCCCCGAGGTAGTAACGCAGCCTGGCGGTGAGCTCGCTGTAGCCCGGTTCATCCAGGAGGCTGAAGACCCTCTGCTCCAGTTCCCTTTGTTCGTATTCCCGGATAAGGTCCTTGATCCTCTGCACCGACTGCTTGACAGGGGAAATAATGTCCCGGGTCAAAAGTTCCGGCAGGTCATGGATGAGACCTGCATAAAAATTATTCTGCCTGCGGCTGGAACAGGCACCTACGGACAAGCTGAAAAAATAGGCCAGGCAGGCTACGATGAACATATGCCCCAGAACCGATGTCTCCGGAATGCGCGGGGTCTGGGACCACCTCTTCTGGAATCTGAGCCTTCCGCAAAGATTCACCAGCCCTCCCAGGCCGTTTCGCGAACCCCCTGCGATTTCGCGCATGCCTGTTAAATCAAAGTGCTCTTTTAACAGCTCTTCAAAATTGGCCTCAATATCCTTTAGCTCATCATCACCGGGATTTACCCCCTTGATAAGGCCAAACTCCCAGCTGCTGGCAAAGATATGCGCGGCGCTGAGGATCTTGCCCGCCAGACCGGTGTCGTCAGGTTTTTGCAGGTATGCACAAAGTCCCTGCCAGAAATGGGCCCCCAAAGGCTGTACGCGGGGCTGCAACTGCTCCAGGACCCATTCTGTAAGCTGCTGATAGTGCTCAGGATTGGATTTTATACGGTAGAAAATGGGGGGCTTTATGTCGGTGATCACCAGCCGGTAAAGATATTCATAAATCCCTCCCTGGATAACCTCTTCGCCCAGGCGAAGCCTGTCATCAGCAGGCATGTCCCTGGAATTTAGAAGATAAAGAATGTAGGCCACAAACATCTTGTGCGCCTGCTTGTCCACCTCCACCAGTTCCACAGGACGCAGCTTGTCGTTCCAGCGTTTCATGAAGGACCCGGAAAAAATGAGCTGCAAAAGCCCCTTGCGCACGCTGGGATATTGTTCATGCATATTCGTACCTCTTAATGGGTCTGTTTAAAAAGCCTGCGTATTCTGTCCACCAGTACTTTTTTTACAGGATATACAGAATCCAGCTGGGCAGCAAGCATCCCGGCCAGCATCAGGGCACACCCGGCCCATCCCCTGGGGCTTAAGGCCTCTCCCAGGATGATCATCCCGGCGAAAACTGCAAAAACCGTCTCTAAGCTCAAAATCACTGCTGCATGCGTTGGCGGAGACCTTTTCTGGGCCACCACCTGCAGGGTAAAGGCCACGCCAACCGAAAGCACTCCTCCGTAAAGAATGGGCACTGCAGCACTTCTTACCATGTTCCAGGTAAGCTCTTCCAGGGCCAGGCCCACCAGAAGACTCAGCCCCGCACAGACCCAGAACTGCAGGGCCGCCAGACGCAGGACATCCATCCTGGGAGCCATCCAGCCTATGGCCAGGACATGCAGGGCGTACATGAAAGCACAGGCCAGCACCAGGCTGTCTCCCAGGCTGATGGTCAGACCATCGGTAATGGTCAGCAGATAAAGCCCGGTCACAGCCAGGACCGCCCCCACCCCGGCTCCGGCACCCGGCCTGAACCCCCACAGACAGCCTATCAGGGGGACTATGACCACGTAAAGCCCGGTGATGAATCCGGCCTTTCCAGCGGTGGTATAGATTATGCCCACCTGCTGCAGAATGCTGGCCACGAACAAAATAGTTCCGGACAAAAGACCGGCAAGGAGAATGGAAGGGCTCTTTTGCCCGGCGGCGGACGGCGGCCTGAGACTTCCGAAATAAAGAATCAGCGGGGTGAGGACCAGTGCCCCCAAGGCAAAGCGGATGCCCGTGTACATGAAAGGGCCCATGTGGTCCATGCCCACCTTCTGGGCCACAAAGGCCGAGCCCCAGATAAGGGCTGTCAAAAGGAGCAGCAGATCGCCCCGGAGATGATTTTTCCAGGACATGGACTAATGCTGACCCACTTGCAGGTAGGCGTTTATGCGGTTTTCAATTCTCTTGAATATCCACAGGATGCCATAGACCAGGACCAGGTATATTGCCGCAGCAGCCAGAAAGAGTTCGTAAAAGGCAAAGCTGCGTGCGGATATCTCCCTGGCCACTCCGGTGATATCCATGACCGTGATGATGGATACCAGGGAGGAGGCCTGAAGCAGAAAAATGACCTCGTTGGTGTAGGCCGGCCAGGCGATGCGCAGGGCCTTGGGAATGACAATGCGGCGGTAAAGAAGAAGCCCGGACATGCCGCAGGCCCGGGCAGCCTCCACCTCACCGCGGGGGACTCCCTGGATTCCGCCTCGGAAAATCTCCGCTGAATAGGCTGCAGTGTTCAGGGTAAGGGCCAGCACAGAGCAGAACCAGGGACTTTTGAAAAAATGCCACAGTCCCACCGAGTCCAGAAAGACCTGGAACTGCCCGCTTCCGTAATAGATGAGAAAAATCTGCACCAGCAGTGGAGTTCCCCTGAAGTAAAAAGTGAAGGCATAAACCGGCATCCACAGGCAGCGCAGCCTGGAGACCCGCATCACCGCCAGGGGGACGGCCAGGAGGAATCCCAGCAGAACACTTAAGAAAGTGATTTCCAGGGTGATTACTGCACCGCCAAGGAGCCTGGGCAGACTTTCAATGATGATTTCCATGTCCGCCTCAGTCGGTAATTATGCCGCGGCTGGCGCGTTTTTCAGCCCATTGCTGGACCAGGTTGGAGCCTATGGTGATAAAGAGATAGATCAGGGAAGCCGCAAAAAAGAAGGTGAATGGCTCCCGCGTGGCCCTGGCTGCAATGTCTGCGTTGCGCATGAGTTCCGGCAGCTGGATAACGGAAATTAGGGCCGTGGCCTTTATCAGCACCATCCACACATTGCCCAGGCCCGGCAGGGCAAAGCGCATCATCTGGGGAAGGACAACCCGTCTGAAGGTCAGGGCCGGGCTCATACCGCAGGCCCGGGCCGCCTCCACCTGCCCCCTGGGCACGGCCAGGTAGGCCCCGCGAAAAACCTCGGTGGAAAAAGCCCCGTAAATAAACCCTATAGTGGCCACCCCGGCCACAAAGGGATCAAAGGAGATGTAAACCGGCTGGCCGAACTTGGCGGATACATCCTGAATCAGGGTGGGCACCCCGTAATAGACCAGCAGGATAAGGATAAGTTCCGGGATACCGCGGATAACCGTGGTGTAGGTGTCGGCTGCAAAGCGCACCAGAGAGGACCTTGAAAACTTGCACAGCACCCCGATAAGCCCAAGACCCATGGCCAGGACCATGGAACAGAGTCCCACGTAAAGGGTCAGCTTTGCCCCCTGGAGCAAAAGCCAGCCGTAACCATGCAGGTCAAAAAAGGACATACAAGCTATGATCCCTGGAAAAAACAGGCCGGCCCCAGGACAACTATCTCCTGGTACCGGCCCGGTCTGCTCATGTTGAGGGGTTATTCGTCACCGTAAACATCGAAGTCAAAGTAGCTGTCGTTTATTTCCTGGTAGGTTCCATCTTCCCGGATATCCTGAATGGCCAGGTTGAAGGTCTCGCGCAGATCATCATCTCCCTGGCGCAGCGCTATACCAATGCCTTCTCCGAACCATTCCTCATCTGTGTAGCTGGGTCCGACAAACTCGTAATTCTGACCTTCCTCGGAATCCAGAAAACCGGTCTGGAGTACCACAGCATCGGCAAAGAGCAGATCCACCCGCCCGGATACGATGTCCATGTTGGCTTCTTCCTGGGTGGCATAGGAACGGATGTCCAGGACATCATCAAAATTGTCATTGATGAAGTTGGCGCTGACTGTGGCTCTTTGAACGCCCACTGACAGCCCTTCCAGATCATCCTTGCTGATCTCTATATCCCGGTCCTTGTGCTTAACGAACCTGGCCGGGGTCTGGTAGTATTTTTCGGTGAAGTCCACCCTTCTTTTGCGCTCCTCGGTAATGCTCATGGAGGCTATGATGGCATCGTAGTCCCTGGCCAGAAGGGCCGGGATAATGCCGTCCCAGCTCTGGGTCACGAACTCGCATTCCAGGTTGGCTGCTTCACACAGGGCCTTGGCGATATCAATGTCAAAACCCTTGAGGTTGCCCTGCTCATCCATGTAGTTGAATGGGGGATAAGCACCCTCGGTACCGATGCGCACCTTGTCCCGGGCCAGGGACGTACCTGCCAGCAGCATGCATCCAAGCAAAACCAGAGCCGTGATGTAAAAAAACCTTCTCATGTCTCCTCCTGTTTTGTGTTTGATATTGATCATGATAAGCACTTAAAAAAATCTGGACAGAAATTGCTTGCACCGCTCAGAACGGGGACAGGTAAAAACCTCTCCCGGCGGACCCTGTTCTTCAATGACCCCGGCATCCAGAAATATAACCTGGGAAGATACGTCCCGGGCAAAGCTCATTTCATGTGTGGCCAGAATCATGGTCCGGCCCTCCCGGGCCAGTTCCTGCAGCACCGAAAGCACCTCGCCCACCAGTTCCGGATCCAGGGCGGAAGTGGGCTCATCAAACAGCAGGGCCCTGGGCTCCATGGCCAGGGCCCTGGCTATGGCCGCTCTTTGCTGCTGCCCTCCAGAAAGCTGGGCCGGATAATAATGCGAGCGATCAGCTATGCCCACTTTTTCCAGATAAGCCATCCCCCTCTCCCTGGCCTCCTTTCTGGGAACTCTCAGAACATGCACCGGGGCTTCCATGACATTGTCCAGAACGCTCATGTGGGTCCAGAGATTGAAATGCTGAAAGACCATTCCCAGCCTGGTCCGGATTCGGTCCACCTGTCTGCGGTCTGCCGGCACTGGTACTCCGTGCCGGTTGACCTGCATACGGATCTGTTCTCCGCCCACGAATATATCGCCGGATGTGGGTATTTCCAGCAGGTTGATACAACGCAGAAGGGTACTCTTGCCGGATCCGCTGGAGCCGATCATGGAGATTACGTCCCCTTCACGGGCTGTTAAGGAAACACCCTTGAGTACGTGCAGGGAACCAAAGCTTTTGTGCAGGTTTCTCACGCCCAGGGCTGCCCGGGCTATTTCTGAAGAAGGCTCGTTTTCCACGTTGATCTGGTCCGGAAATGATTGGACAGGTTTTACAGACGCTCAGGAAAATTGTCTTTACGGCAGAAGATCCGGGTTCACCCCGGACATGTTTTTTTATGTAACCCCCTGCATGCGTGTCAAGATAAACTTGCAGAACCAGAAAAAAACCGGGACGGGAAATCTCAATTTTTACTGTTGACAGCAGGGGAAAAAATCGTCTAAGAATACTATTTTGCCAAAACGATTATGGAGCAGCAAACAATGAAGACTTACAGCCCCAAACCTGAAGATATCAAAAGAGACTGGTACGTGGTAGATGCCCAGGACAAGATTCTGGGCAGACTGGCCACCCGGATAGCCACCAAACTCAGAGGCAAGGACAAGCCCGAATTCGCCCCGCATATGGATATGGGCGATTTTGTGGTGGTGGTCAACGCCCAGCAGATCAAGGTAACCGGAGACAAGCTGGAACAGAAGAAATACTACTACCACACCGGTTATCCCGGCGGCATCAAGGAAAACTCACTGGACAGGATGCTGCAGAAAAAGCCGGAAGAAGTCATTAGAAAAGCAGTAGGCCGCATGCTGCCCAAGAACAAACTGGGCCGCAAGCTCCTTAAAAAGCTTAAAGTCTACTCCGGCCCCGAACACCCCCATGCCGCCCAGCAACCCAAAGTCATCCAGGATTAATACTTTTTGGAGCAAAAAAGATGAAGGAAGAATACTTTTACGGCAAAGGCAAGCGCAAGACTTCTACAGCCAGGACCAGGCTCTACAGCGGGTCCGGGCAGATACTGGTCAATGGAAGGCCCTACCAGGAGTATTTCCCCAGGGCCACACTGCAGATGGTCATCAATCAGCCCCTGAAGCTCACCCAGGCCACAGGCAAGTTCGATATCAAGATCAACGTCGATGGCGGCGGCCTGGCCGGGCAGGCCGAGGCAGTGCGCCACGGCATCAGCAGGGCCCTTCTGCAGGTGGACCAGGAAAACAGGCCTGTACTCAAGAAAGCCGGCCTGCTTACCAGGGATGCCAGGGTCAAGGAAAGAAAGAAATACGGCCAGAGAGGCGCCAGGGCCAAATTCCAGTACTCCAAGCGCTAACCACAGCACCGGCAGCATAAGCCTCACGCACACATTCAAGGCAGGGTCTCCGCCCTGCCTTTTTTATTGCCAGGTCAACTTTACAAGAGATATTCGCATTGACTTGCCGGCATGCTTTGAATATTTTTAAAGGTTTGACGCATGGTTGAAACCTGACATTTCAGCCAATCAATCAGGAGGAATTTGCCTATGCTCCAAAGACCTTTTGTTCCTTCCCGCGCTTTTTTTACCCGCGGCATAGGAAGACACAAGAACAAGCTGCAATCCTTTGAGCTGGCCCTGCGCGACGCGGGCATCGAAAAACAGAACCTGGTATATGTATCCAGTATATATCCGCCTTACTGTAAAATGATCTCTGTACAGGAGGGCATAAGCGAACTTCTGCCCGGGGAACTGACTTTTTGCGTCATGGCCAGAAACGCAACCAATGAAAAAGGACGCCTGGTAGGGTCTGCAGTGGGCATGGCCTTTCCGGCGGATGAAAGTCAGTACGGATATATTTCCGAGCATCACGCATTCGGGGCCGATGAAACAGAGATCGGCGACTTCGCCGAAGATCTGGCCTCCACAATGCTGGCTACCACCCTGGGCATCGATTTCGACCCGGAAAAGGACTATGATGAAAGAAGGCAGATATACATGATGAGCGGGCAGATAGTTGACTCTGCCTCGGCCCCCTGTGTAACCACCGGTGTGGCCGGCCTGTGGACCACCACCATTTCTGTGGCTGTATTTCTGCCCTGAGGCGGACACCATGTTTGATGATTTTCTGGACCTTGAAGGCAGCGGCGGGGACAATATCGTCCACGTCTGGCCGGTACCCTACCAGGGCACGGTCAGTTTCGACACCGGCACCAAGGACGGGCCCGAGGCCCTGTTTAAGGCCAGCTACCAGATAGAGCCCTATGACCCGGAACTGGATGCCGACATAAGCGATTACTGCAGTTTCAAAACGCTTCCCTTTCAAAGGCCTGTGGTCTCCGGACCCGGTCAGCTGCAGCAGGAAATGGATTTTTTCCTGGAAAAATTTGATCCCTGTAGAGATTTTATTTTGACCCTGGGGGGAGAGCATTCCATAGCCTTCCCCCTGATCCGGTTTTATTCCAGGGCTTATCCGGACCTGACGGTTCTTCAGGTGGATGCCCATGCCGACCTGAGATCAGACTTTCAGGGCAGCCCTTATTCCCATGCCTGCGTCATGTCCCGGGTCAGGGACCTGGGCCTCAAGACCGCCTCCCTGGGCATTCGCAGTATGGACCGGGACCAGGCTCAAATCATAAAAAACAGTCCATGCCGGATCATGGCCATGCATCCCTGGAACCTGCCCTCGCCGGCACAGGCGGCTGAAGCAGTCAAGGACTTTATCGGCTCCGGCCCTGTATATCTCACCTTTGACGCAGACGGCCTTGACCCGTCCATCATGCCCGGTACGGGCACTCCTGAGCCTGGGGGGCTCGAGTACACCTGGATAAACGATTTCTGGAAACATTTCTGGCCCGGTCCCAGACTGGTGGGAATGGATTTTTGCGAGCTGGCTCCGCGGCCGGGCAGCGTTTTGTCCGAGTCCGTGGGGGTCAAGTGCATTTTGAGGGTCCTGCTTAGCTACTTCAGGACAATTTAATACCCCCAATATCTAACCTTGCGGAGTTGACCATGACCAAACACGACATCCGCCCCATTGACAAACTGCAGAACCCCGATGAGCTGGGGTTTAAAGCCCTTGAGCCCCTTGACCCGGACAACATCCAGGATTTTGACCAGCTCCTGCAGGCCATGGAAAAAACTGCCTTCAGCGGCCGCAGCCTGGGAGAGGCTTTAAATGTACTCCAGGAGATGGTTACGGATCCGGACTGCCTGGTGGTGGGAACCTTCTCCGGGGCCATGACCGTGGCCAAAATGGGCAAGCTCCTGTGCAAGATGATAGATGAGGGCTGGATCAATGTGGTCATTTCCACCGGGGCGCTTATGGCCCACGGCTTTATCGAATCCATTGGGCTAAAGCACTACAAGTATGAAAAGCACAGAATGAATGACCAGGAGCTTTTCAAAATGGGCTTCAACAGGGTTTACGATACCCTGGAGCCGGAAATAAATTTTATGCGGGCCGAAGACATCGTTCATCAGGTGATGCAGGGCATTGACAAAGAAGAGCAGCTAAGTTCTGAAATCCTCTGCCGCAAGATCGGGCGCTACCTGGATGAAAACATTCCCGGACCCGGCATACTCAAAAGCGCTTACCAGCAAAACACTCCGGTATACATACCAGCCTTTACCGACTCGGAGCTGGCCTTAGACATTGCCACCCATATCCTGCGCCAGCAGGAAAAAGGCCCCACCCTGGAGCCGGATACTTATCCGCCCTTTCCCTTCAATCCCTTTCTGGACCTGTTCAGCTACACCAAAAAGATTACTGAAAGCAAAAAGATAGGTCTGTTCACCATAGGCGGCGGCGTACCCAGGAACTGGGCCCAGCAGGTCAGTCCTTTCCTGGAGATTGCCAGCCAGCGCCTGGAAAACTTGGAACTGCCGCTGCGCAGGTTTCAATACGGAGTTCGCATCTGTCCGGAACCGGTGCACTGGGGGGGACTCTCCGGCTGTACCTACCAGGAAGGGGTATCCTGGGGCAAATTCACCCCCAGGGAACAGGGGGGCAAATACGCGGAAATCTATTCAGACGCCACCATTGCCTGGCCCATTCTCATCAAGGGCCTGCAGGACAGGCTGGCCAAAAAGGGGCAACTCTGATCACTGACCTCTGATTTATGTCTCCTGCTTTGCAATCCAGTCCACCGCAGTCTTGAAATCAAGGCTGCCGCTGTAGATGGCCCGGCCGGTGATGACTCCTTCCAGGCCCTTGGGCCCCAGGTGATGGATCTCCTGGATATCTTCCAGGGTGGAGATCCCTCCGGCAGCTATGACCGGCCTGTCTGTAAGCTTGAGTACATGTTCCAGGGCTGCAACATTCACCCCGGACTGCATGCCATCCCGGGCGATGTCCGTATAGATGAAAAACGAGGCTCCCATGGACTCCAGCTCCGGGATGACCTGGTCCACATCCAGGCCGGTATCCTCAACCCAGCCCCTGGATTTGAGTCTGCCGTCCCTGGCATCCAGGGAAACGCCAATCCGGCCCGGAAAACTGCTGCTAAGCTCCCTGAACCCATCCTTTTCCTCCAGGGCCATGGTCCCGATGATGAGCCTTTTAACTCCTGCATCAATGTAAGCCTGGGCCGTATCCAGATCCCTTATGCCTCCGCCCAGTTGAACCGGGATTTTGATCCTGGAGCAGATGTCCGCTATGAGATTTCTGTTGACTGGCTTCCCGGAAAAAGCCCCGTCCAGGTCCACCAGATGCAGCCACTTTGCCCCCAGCCTCTCCCAGTGCTCGGCCATGGCCCCCGGGTCTGCGGAAAAGACGGTCACCTCGTTTTCCAGACCCTGCCTCAGTCGCACACACTGGCCATTCTTGATATCTATCGCCGGAAAAATAATCATAGTCCAAGCTCCCTTACGCCTTGCTCCAGTCCTTCATTGGCCAGCTGCCTGGCTGATATCCACTTGCCTCCACGCCTGAAAAACTTGCCTGCGCTGGAAAGATCCTCGAGAAGTGCAAACTGTCTTTCATCGAAAAAGAACCTCTGCAACTGCAGGTCCTGCAGGTCTATAAGATTCAGTTCCATCACCACCGCGGCCGGTTCCTGGACCCCCAGAGGTCCACCGATGCGCTCCCTCCACTCAAAAACAAAGGGCACCAGAATATAATCAGCAGGAATGCACTTGCCCACCTGGACCCAGAAATGAAAGGCCGAGCTTTCAGGGCGGGTATCTGCAGCCACAAGCTCTTTGCACTGCTTGACCATTTCCGGGTAAACGATCTTCTGCCGGCTTTGCCTGAGCAAAGCGGCCAGATCACTGTCCAGCTTTTCTATGACGTCCTTGTCGATTTTTTTCTGGTCAACAGTAATATGGTTGGTGATCATCTCCCAGCGATGCTTGGGCTGGCTGAAACCGGCCACAGCCACTACTGCATCCTCAGGAGGGTAATGCACCGGCTCCCTGGGAGCACAGGCCGTAAGGGCCAGGATAATCACTCCTGTAATCAGGATTATGCATCTCTGAATCAATCCAGGACCCCCTTGGTACTTAGAAGCTCGGTCCTGTCCAGGGCAACCGCCTGACGCAGTGCCAGCCCCAGGGACTTGAAAGCTGCTTCCATGAGGTGGTGTCCGTTTTGTCCGTAATTAAAACACAGGTGCAGATTCATTGCACTGTTGCAGGCCAGGGACTTGAAAAACTCTCTGTATACATCTTTTTCCTCTCCAGCCACTATCGCCGGGAGTATCTGCTCCCCGTGATACACCAAGTATGGCCGCCCGGAAATGTCCAGCACGCACCGGCAAAGGGCTTCGTCCAGGGGCACACTGGCCTGGCCCACCCGGTTTATGCCCTTTTTGTCCCCCAGAGCCTTTGCCAGGGCCTGCCCCAGGCAGATTCCCACGTCTTCCAGGCTGTGATGGGCATCCACATGCAGATCCCCCCGGCACTGCACGTTCAGGCCGAACCCTGCCCAATGCGCCATCAAAGTCAGCATATGGTCGAAAAAGCCCACCCCGGTCTGGACCTTGACGCCCTGTTCTTCCCCGGCATCCAGAACCAGATCCAGCTCTACATCAGTCTCCAGCGTTTTCCTGTGAATACTTGCCTGCCGCATATTATCTCTCTATTTTTTATCAGGGCTCATCATCGTCTTGGTCATCATCTTCTTTTTTACCCCGGAATTTTCGCTCCCGGCCCCAGATATAGGCCACCCAGATGCTCACCTCGTACAAAAGAATCAACGGGCCGGACATGAGCACCTGGCTGATGATATCCGGAGGGGTCAGAAAAGCCGCCGCCAGAAAAATGACCAGTACCGCGTACTTGCGCTGTTTGCGAAGCCCCTTGGAACTGACTATGCCCAGCCTGGCCAGAAAAAAGATGAACAGGGGCAGTTCAAAGGCGATGCCGAAGGCAAACAAAAGCTTCACTGCAAAGCTGAAATACTCCCGCAGAGAAGGCATGGGCTGGATCATTTCGTTGGCAAACCCGACGAAAAACTGAAAACCTATGGGAAAGACCACGAAATACCCGAAAAGCGCCCCCACCACAAAAAATAAAGCGGAAATAAAGGCAATGGGTATGATGAACTTGCGCTCCGTATCATACATTCCCGGGCCCACAAAGCGCCAGATCTGGTAAAAAATGTACGGACTGGCCAGAAACACCCCGGCCACCAGGGACACCTTGAGGTAGGTAAAAAAGGCCTCTGGCAGGCCGGTAAAAATCATGGAGCTGGCTTCAGGCAGCACCTTGACCAGAGGCTGCATTAAAATATCAAAAAGCCTTTCCTTGAAGGCGTAACAGATAAGAAATCCCACAAAGGCCGCGATAATGATGCGAAACAGTCGGTACCGCAGCTCTTCCAGGTGTTCGGTAAAGGTCATGCCCTCTTCTTCGGGCATTTCCTCTTCAGTGGTCTCTTGATCGTGCTCGGTTGTCATGACCTGGTTTCAGCCTCTTTATCATTTTCCTTGGCGGTTTTTTCTGATTCTGCCTGCTCTTCACTGCCTGCTTTTTCCTCAGCCTGTTCTTTTTGTCCGGATTCTTCCGGATTCGGCTCCGGGGAAGGCTTTTCCTCGCTTTGATCCTTAATTTCTTCCTCCGGCTCGGCCTCCTTTTTCTTCGCCGCCTTTTTTTCCATTTTCTTTTTCAGCCTGGTCTGCCGATCCTTGTCCTCTTCCTCCTGGGCCTCCAGATCTATGGTCCTTTTAACGTCAGTAGTCACTCTTTTGAACTCGGCCAGGGTTTTTCCCAGGGATCTGGCTATTTCCGGAAGCTTCTTGGGCCCCAGGACCAGAAGGGCCACCACCAGAATCACCAGGATTTCTGTCGTTCCTATTCCAAACATGACGCATTACCCCTTGGGTCTATTCCCACTCTATGGTGCTTGGAGGCTTGGAGGAAATATCAAAGACCACCCTGTTTACTCCCTGCACCTCATTTATAATCCGGTTGGAGATCCTGGCCAGAATTTCCGGGGGAATCCTGCTCCAGTCGGCGGTCATGGCATCAATGCTGTCCACAATGCGCAGGGCCACCACGTGTTCGTAAGTCCTCTCGTCTCCCATGACCCCCACCGTCTTCAGGGGCAAAAGCACGGCAAACCCCTGCCACACCCGGGTATACCAGTTGGATGCGAAAAGCTCGTTTTGCACAATGCGGTCGGACTTGCGCAGTATTTCCAGCCTTTCCGGGGTGATGGTGCCGATGACCCTTATGGCCAGGCCGGGTCCGGGAAAGGGATGCCGCCAGACAATGGTGTCGGGTATGCCCAGCTCCACAGCCACCTTGCGCACCTCGTCCTTGAACAGCTCCCGCAGAGGCTCCACCAGCTTCAGGTCCATCTTTTCCGGCAGCCCCCCCACATTGTGATGGCTTTTTATTACCGCTGAAGGACCCTTAAAGGAGACGCTCTCGATAACATCCGGATACAGGGTGCCCTGGGCCAGCCATTTGACATCCGGAATGGATTTGGCCTCTTTTTCAAAAACCTCGATAAATGTGTGCCCGATAATCTTTCTTTTTTCCTCCGGGTCCTTGACCCCGTGCAGCCGGGAAAGAAAAAGATCCTGGGCCTCTACGTGCTTCAGGTTCAAGTCAAAATGCTTTGTCAGGCTCTCCACCACTTCCAGAGCTTCATTGTGCCGAAGCACTCCATTGTCCACCAGGATACAGTGCAGACGCTTGCCGATGGCCTTATGCAGCAGAACAGCCACCACAGTGGAGTCAATACCTCCGCTCAGGCCGCAGACCACCTGCTCGTCATCAGGAATCATCTCCCGTATCTCCTGGATGCAGTCCTGGATAAAGGAGGTCATGGACCAGTCCGGAACCAGACCGGCCACTTTAAAAAGAAAATTGTGCAGAATTCGGTAGCCCTCTTCGGTGTGGGCCACCTCGGGATGAAACTGCAGACCGTATATCTTTTGTTGAGAATCGCCCACAGCGGCTATTTCCACGCTGGAGGTGCGCCCCAGCACTTCAAATCCCGGCGGAGGTGTGAGAACCGTGTCCCCGTGAGACATCCAGACCGTCAGTCCATCCTTGTCTCCCAGTCCCTCCCACAGGGGACAATCACTGACAAACTCAAAGCTCGCCCTGCCGTACTCCCGGTTGCGGGCCGGCTCTACCTGGCCCCCGAAAAGATGGGCCATGAGCTGCATCCCGTAACAGATGCCCAGGATGGGAAGACCCAGCTGAAAAACTCCCTGATCCACCTGAGGCGATTCCTCTCCAGCCACGCTCGAAGGCCCGCCGGACAACACCAGGGCCGAGGGCTGCATGGCTTTTAGATCTTCCAGGCTGACGGTACAGGGATGAATCTCTGAATATATCCCGGATTCCCGGATTCTTCTGGCAATAAGCTGGGTATACTGGGAACCGAAATCCAGAATAATGACTTTGTTTTGAACTTGCATGCCCTTTATGCCTCGTGAAGAAATTTTGTGACTGTCACGCCGGGAAAGCAGTCCCGGGGGACCGCCGCCTCCGGCTTAATAGTTCTCTATACGGTAGTTGGGGGCTTCCTTGGTGATGATTACGTCGTGGACGTGGCTTTCGCGGTAGCCGGCCGGGGTCATGGTCAGAAAACGCCCCTTTTCATGCAGTTCCTGAACCGTGGCGCATCCCAGATAGCCCATGCCGGACTGCACACCGCCTATGAGCTGGTACACGGTATCTCCGGCAGGACCCTTGAAAGGTACCCGTCCCACAATGCCTTCGGGTACCAGTTTGCTGCTTTTTTCCTGAAAATAGCGGTCGCTGCTGCCCTCGCGCATGGCGTCTATGGAACCCATGCCACGGTAAATCTTGTACGTACGTCCCTGGTAGAGAATTGTTTCTCCCGGGCTTTCCTGAGTCCCGGCCAGCATACTGCCCATCATCACTGTATCGGCTCCCGCCACCAGAGCCTTGATCACGTCCCCGGAGAACTTGACCCCGCCGTCGGCAATTACGCAGCAGCCCTTTTCCCGGCAGGCCCTGGTACACTCCATGATGGCAGTCACCTGGGGCACACCGACTCCTGCAACCACCCTGGTAGTGCAGATGGATCCCGGACCGATGCCCACCTTTACCGCATCCACTCCGGCATCCACCAAAGATTTTGCTCCTTCGTAGGTGGCCACATTTCCTGCGATGAGCTGACAGTCCGGATAAGAAGCCTTGATATCCCTGATGCCCTGAATGATATTTCTGGAATGACCATGCGCCGAATCAAGAACTATAAAATCCGAACCGGCCTTGATGAGAGCCTCCACCCTGGCCATCTTGTCCTCGCCTGTGCCTACGGCTGCTCCCACCCTGAGCCTGCCCATTTCATCCTTGCAGGCATTGGGATACTTCTTGATTTTCTCAATATCCTTTATGGTGATAAGGCCTTTAAGTCCGCCTCCTTTTTCCACCACCAGGAGCTTTTCAATCTTGTTTTTCTGCAGAATGTCCTTGGCTTCCAGCAGGGTCGTACCCACCGGGACAGTGACCAGATCGCCGCTGGTCATGACCTGGTCCACCCTGGTCCTGAGATCGCTTACAAAGCGTACGTCACGGTTGGTGACAATGCCCACCAGCCGGCCGTCTTCCTCTACAGGCAAACCGGAAATACGGTATTCGGACATGAGACGCAGAACTGTTTCCACATCATCGCCCGGATGTACAGTAACCGGGTCGACAATCATGCCGCTCTCGGATTTTTTTACCCGCTCCACCTCCTGACTCTGCTCCTCGATGCCCATGTTCTTATGCACCACGCCAACTCCGCCGGAACGGGCCATGGAGATAGCCATTTCAGCTTCGGTAACCGTATCCATGGCTGCGCTGAGCAAAGGGATATTGAGTTCTATCTTGGGGGTAAGCCGGGTCTTGAGGCTGGTTTCTTCAGGCAGGACCTCGGAATAATCCGGCACCAGCAAAACATCGTCAAAGGTTAATCCCTGGCCCCATATCTTTTCCATGACCCCTCCAGTAAGTTTGTAAAGACTGCCCTAGTATCTCGAAAAACTTATTCCTGTTAGCGGTAATCTCCTGTCCATGTCAAACGCCAAAACAACGCCTTTTAGCCGGAAAATCCCAGGACAAAAAAACACCTGTCATATTCCTTCGCCGGGAGCAGGTGTTTCCAGTTCCTGGCGTACTCTTTCCAGTAGCTCCGGGTGGTCAGGATCTATTTCAATAATTTTTTCCAGATGCTCCCGGGCCTTTTCCGGTTCATCAAGATAATACTTGTAAATGATGGCCAGATTGAAGTGTCCCTGATGGTTTTCGGGGTTTAGCTCAAGAAGCCTCTCAAACTTCTCCCTGGCTTCATCATGCCGCTGCATCTGAAACAGGGTAAACCCTGCCTGGTTCAGGGCCAGCTGGTTGTCTGGATCCACACTCAAAGCCCTTCTCCAGAATGAAAGAGCCTTATCCCAGTCCTGGTTCTGCATAAAAAAGC
>NZ_QYZY01000072.1:0-6066 GCF_003838035.1 Desulfonatronospira sp. MSAO_Bac3
CCTTCCTGCTTGCGGTAAACCATGTAAAATCCCTGCTCCAGACCGCCTTCTTCAAGTTCCATGGGGATAACTTCTTTATCCTGCAGTTCCTGGCGGACCATGAATTCGGGCATAAGGGAGAAACCCATGCCCGCCTTGACCATTGATTTTATGGCCTGGTTGCTCTCAGAGAGGCACACATGCTTGAAGTGCTTAAGCGTCAGGCGCTGGGCCTTTAAAAAGTCTGTAAATTCCTTGTGAATTCCTGCCCCTTCCTCTCTTAAGACCACGGGGGTTTCCAGAAGATCCTTTACTGAGACCGGTCCTGAGTCTGTTCCCTGGTTGGGACTCTTGAACAAAACAAGGGGGGCGCGGCCTATCTCTTTGGATTGCAGGCCTTTGTTCCGGGGGTCTACTCCGGTAATCCCCAGATCAAAAATACCGTTTAAAAGTCCCTGAAAAATTTTTTCGCATTTGAGGACGCTCAGGGCCACCCGCGTATCAGGGTATTTGTTCTGAAGGGACTTGAGGATGTCCGGAAAGAGGTATTCCCCGGCAATAAAGCAGGTGCCCAGGCGCAGTGTGGCCATGAGCCTGTCTGCATGCCGGTCCATGCTCTGAAACAGTTCTGCCTGCAGTGTTTCCAGTTTGACGGCGTATTCGTAAACAGTCCCGCCTTCCTGGGTGAGTTTTATCCTGCCTTTTTCCCGTATCAGAAGGGGGACTTGAAAATAGTTTTCCAGGGCCTGGATCTGGAGGCTTACAGCGGGTTGAGTCAGATACAGTCTGGCTGCGGTCTTGGAAAAACTCTTCTGGTCCACCACTTCCTTGAAGGTCCTCAAGGCATAAAGGTTGAGTTCCATTGGACCCCCTTTTTCCGGGGTTTGGTTGCAACCTTTTGTATAGCAGCCCTGAAGCCCTGTGTCTATAAAAAAGAATCCCGGTTTTACAGGAAGACCTGCGTTTCGCGCGGACCGGCATCATTTTCCGGAGGGACGGGGGAAAATCATCCGGTCCGCACTGGACGCAGAAGAGGCAGTCAAGAGAATCGTCTTGACCTGTACGCAGTATGTTCAGCAGCAGAAAAGCTGACATGCAGCCACTTTGAAATTTTAGAGGTCCAGTGTTTGTCTTGCCGGACCTCCTGGGTGTGCTCTTTAATGTTAGAGGCTTATAAGGTGTCAATAATTCAGTTTAAGCTTATCTGAGCCAGTCCACGTGCTGTTCGCATTCATCAATGCTTACCGGTTTCATGGAGTGACAGGCGTTGCAGTTCTCCTTGCCGTGGGTGTAGGGTTGCATGTTGTCGTGGCAGCGCATACAGCTTTCCACTGATTCGTGAGGCTTGCTGGTCACTTCAAAAGCGCCTTCATCAGCCAGCTTATTGAGCATTTCCACAGTTTTTGTCACACAATCCGAAGTAAGGCCGCCGCATCTGTGTTTTCTTTCCTCTGAGCCGCGGGCTACGCCTGCTTCCTTCATCCACTTGGTCACAGAGACGTGACACAGGCTGGAGTCCACGGGTACCTTGGGCAGGTCCATGCCTGCGGGCTGGTATTCGGGGAAGGGAAACTTCATGTACCAGGCCATGAGTTCATCGCACAGTCTGCCTTTGGTCTGGTTGTCCACGGGCATGGCCCCGATAAGTGTCAGGGGCGGTACCAGGGCTCCACAGATGGAGGCCCAGCCGGTGCGTACCCCGGAAGAAAAGACCCAGAACATGGAAATGGGGAAATGGGTGTAGGGTTCGCCTACTTCCTGGGCCAGATAGCCGAACAGACCGTCGGCTGCTCCAGGTCCTCAGCCGCCTTTTTCCATGTAGGCCTTGAAGGCCATTTCCGCGGCAATGTCCTTATCCAGCTTTTTGTAGGGAAAATCACCGGAAAGGGCTGCGCTGGCCTGGCCGGCTCCCAGCAGGGAATGGCTGGCGAAACCCATGGTTCCGGCAACAGCCACCCCGGCCATGGTGGTGCCCATGCCCTTTAAAAAACTTCTCCTGGAATTTTGTGTTCCTTGGCCTTGCATAATACCTTCCTCCTTATTGGGTTTTCCGGTTGCAAATCTTTATATGTTGTCCAGAAAAAATGAGCTTATGGTCTGGCCAGCCGAAGAATTGCTGTTTATTATTATTTAATTAGATACCCTATACATGAGGGTCAAATTAAAAAAACTTATGAATGTATAAAAGTGCTTAATATCACAATCCAAGCTTTATACAGCCTACATGCCGACCATGAAACAAAGCCATGGAGATACTTTAATTTATAGCCACTGAATATGATCGGAGGTAATCTCTATAAATCCAGGACGCTATCTGGTTTCCATCCGGAAAGTCTTTCTTTCCGGATGTCGAAGCTATTGGTTTTCTTTCCGGAAACGAGGAATTTTTTCTTTTGGCAAGGAAATCAAGCAATTATGAGGAGGCGTATCTTAATACGGTGACGAATAATTGTGCAGAGTGACGCCGCCAAAAGGAAAAAGAACCGTTTCCGGATGAAAACTATCTGCAAGGCCTGGCAAAACAAAGGAGGTGTGACATGTCTATTCAGTCCGCAAAGGCATTTCTGGAACTGGTTCAGAAAGACACGGGTCTGCATTCAAGGCTGGCCAGGTGCCGGGATTCCATGGAAATAATGGATATTGCCCGGGAAAAGGGGTATGATTTTACCCCGGATGAGGCCAGGATGGTAATGGAGCAGCCTTGCGACGGAGTGCATGACAGGATGCTGGAGATGCTGGTGCAGTCCCTTTATGCCAGGAGTCAAGGCCATGGCAAAAAAGTTGATAGCCATGCTGTCCCGGCTTAAAGAAGTCAATTTAAAAAGCTGCAATCAAAAAACTGCCGATAATTCCTCCAAAATCCGGGCATTGTGCACTGCCGTAAGGCCCCCGCAATGCCCGTTTCAGATTTCAATTTTCCCTTAGCACTACAGCGAAACTTATAAAAATTTTCTGCCTGTCTAATTCGGGGACAGGCACTTTTGCCGATTGCTAATTTGCAAATGCTTAAAAAATTCGGCGGCAAAAGAGCCAGTCCCCGGAGGACAATAAATAATTTTCGCTGTAGTTTTATCCAGAATCAAATACTTTCGAAAACTTGACAGGCGCTTTTTCAGGTTGTAATTTTCATTCAGTCATTTAGCTTATTGTGCAAATATCAACTTATGGATAAATTTCTGAAACAGACCAAAGCCTTGGCGGACGGCAATCGTTTGCGCATTATCGCGGCTCTTCTCAGGCAGCCGGAGTTGTGCGTCTGCCAGATTACCGAGCTTCTGGGGCTGTCCACGGCCACGGTTTCGCGGCATATAAGCGTCATCCAGAATGCAGGCTTAGTGACATCCCGCAAGGACAGCCGCTGGGTGTATTACCGGCTGGCGGATGATTTTCCCGGGAGGCTCAGGCAGTGGTTAGAAGAGGAGCTTATGTATTCCCGGGAAATGGAAAAGGACAGGCTCACACTCAAATTCATCCTGTCCATGTCCGTGGAAGAACTATGCAGTAAAAGAGGTAGATGATCGGGCAGGATCCGGGTACTGATCAACTTTGAAACCAAGAGGAAAGAAAATGGCTGAAATCAAGGTCAGTAAAGAGATGTCCGTTCTGGACCGTTTTTTGACGGTCTGGATTTTTACGGCCATGGTTGTAGGAGTATTGACCGGGTTTTTATTCAAGGGTCCGGTGGAAACCTTCAACGAAGCCCTGACTGTGGGCGAGCACACCAACCTGCTTATAGCCTTCGGCCTGATACTAATGATGTATCCGCCCCTGGCCAAGGTGAAATACGAGCTCATGCCCCGGGTTTTTTCGGATTTTAAAATTCTGGGACTGTCTCTTCTTCAGAACTGGATTGTGGGTCCGATACTCATGTTTACTCTGGCTGTGGGGTTTTTCGGTTATATAGCCCCGGCTATTTTCGGACCTGACGAGCGCTGGGGTTACTATATGGTGGGGCTGATCCTGGTGGGTATTGCCAGATGCATTGCCATGGTCCTGGTCTGGAACACCCTGGCCAGGGGCAACAGTGAATACGCAGCCGGGCTTGTGGCCCTGAACAGTGTTTTTCAGATTATAGCTTTCGGTTTGTACGCCTGGGTTTTCATCACAGTCCTGCCTCCACTATTCGGAATGGAGGGCATGGTGGTGGACGTGACCATTGGTGAGATTTTCGCCAGTGTCATGATCTATCTGGGCATCCCCTTCGGCGCCGGAATTCTAAGCCGGGTGATTCTTCTGCCCATCAAGGGACATGACTGGTACGACAATGTATTTGTGCCAAAAATCGCCCCCATAACCCTCATTGCCCTGCTTTTCACCATTGTGGTCATGTTCAGCATGCAGGGAGAGCAGATTGTGCATAGACCCTTTGACGTGCTCTGGATCGCTATTCCCCTGACGTGTTATTTTGTTTTCATGTTTCTCATCAGTTTTTTCATGGCCTCCAGGCTTGGAGCCGACTACAGCCGCAGCACCACACTGGCCTTTACCGCCTCGGGCAACAATTTTGAGCTGGCCATTGCCGTAGCCATTGCCGTTTTCGGCATTGCCTCGCCCATAGCTTTTGCCACGGTTGTCGGCCCATTGGTTGAAGTGCCGGTGCTCATCGGCCTGGTGCATGTCAGCCTGTATTTTCTGAGAAAGTATTTCGGCGGGGTGGTCCGGGATGACGGACTGCAGACCCAGGACGCAGGCTACGGGGGTCAAGGTACATGCGCTGTGGGCGAGAGGGTTTATCCATCCATATCCACAAAGAAGTAATTTAAAGCGAGGCAGCTGGCTATGAGCCTGGATAGACAGACTTTATCAGATGGATTCAAGACAGTTTTTCTGCCCTGGTTTCTTTTATTGTTTGGAATGTTTACCGTGGTCTATAAAACGGTAACAGGCGATAACCTGTTTCCGGTATATGACTATGGAGAACTGCAGGATTATACACTGTGGGAGATACCGTATGTTTATATTCTGAACTACGCCACCAGGGCCTGGGGTACGCTTCTTTTCGCCTTTATGCTGGGCGGGGTGATCGCGGCCTTTGTGCCCAAAGAGAAGATGAAAAAGTACCTGACCAGCAAAAACTTTTCATCGTATGTCCTGGCGGCCCTGCTGGCTCCGGCCATGACCGTATGTTCATGCGCAATGATCCCCATCTTTGGAGGGCTGGTTGTTGCCGGTGCAGGTGTGGGGCCTGCGGTGACCTTTCTGTTGATGGCCCCGGCAGCCAATTTTATTGCCATAATAACCACCATTGACATAATTTCCTTAGAGATTGCCGTGGCCAGAGTGGTTTTTGCCTTTTTCGCGGCCATACTCGTGGGTTACCTGGTATCTATGACCAGGGCCGCAAAGGCGGTGGAGGAGCGCTTTGCCGGGATGGCGGTCCAGGCCCGGGAGGATTATCAGGAGTACAGGGAAAGCTTTGCCCGGAAGAGCAGCAACGCTCTGTATGAAGCCGGTGATCTTTTGAAAAAGGTCGTTCCTTATCTTGCCCTGGGGCTTCTGGTGGTCAGTTACGTGGACGCTTTTCTGCCACCGGCAATAGTGGCCCAGTACCTGACCGGCATAACCGGAGTGGGGCTATCAGCCGTGCTTGGAGTACCTCTGTATACACCGACCCTGGTGGAGATATTTCTCATCCGGGCGCTTCTGGACCTGGGAATGGCCCCGGCTGCTGCCCTGGCTTTTCTCATAGCCGCGCCCATGGCCTCCATTCCCTCCATGCTGGGGGTGGCCTCCTTAGTGGGCAGACGCCTGGTGATCAACTATGCTCTGCTGTCCGTACTCATGGCTTTTGTGGCCGGCAGCATATATTTGTATATATTTTAAGCTGATGCAACTATTCATCAGGGTCCGGGGGCTTTGCAAACAGGACGTAAAGACTCACTCCAAGGAAGCGTAAATCAAAACCTACACACGGGTTTGATAGCCAGGATATTTCCTGTAACATACTTTGAATCAAGTTCGGTGTATTACGGTTTTGATTAACGCTTCCTACGTCGTTCAGATCCCGCACTTACTTTTTGGCAAATATTGATTTGAAAACTGGGCAGACGTAGAAAAAGTAAGTGCGGGACCCAGTTTGCAAAGCCC
>NZ_QYZY01000073.1:0-1960 GCF_003838035.1 Desulfonatronospira sp. MSAO_Bac3
GTAAGCCCGGAAAGGTTCTTGTCGTCCAGGGCCGGGGCAGCGATAACTTTTTCTCCAGGCTTAATTTCACACAGCTGCTGGGCCTCGTCAGAGACCGGCAGTTCACAGCCGGCCATGAGAAACTGACAGGCCTCCTTGTCCACGCAGATGTTGACCGTATAGTCGAAGGCCTCCTGCATGCTTTTGATATGCCGGACTTCTGCTGATACAGCCTTGGCCTTGGCAGTAAAGGTTTCCACCATTTCATTTTGCATTTTGTACCTCTATGATTGATGGTTCACGGTTGAACTATGAACTGGACAGGACTTGTGCAGTCTGGGTGGCTATTTCCAGTTCTTCGTTGGTGGGGATGACCAACACTTTTACCCGGCTTTCCGGGGAGCTTATTTCACATATCTCACCTCTGCGGACTTCCTGGTTGCGCTTTTTATCCAGGACTACCCCCAGACCGGACAGAGTGGCGCAGGAAAGCTCGCGTACCCGCTCATCGTTTTCGCCGACTCCGGCAGTAAAGCAGATGGCCTGGGTTTTGTCCAGTATGGCCATGTACTGACCTATGTACTGGGTCACCCTGCGGCAGAATATCTTCAGGGCCAGCTCAGCATCGCTGTCCCCTTTGTCTATACGGGCGTGGATGTCGCGCATGTCATTGTCGCCGCACAGTCCCAGGAGGCCGCTTTTCTTGTTCAACAGGTTGTCTATGTCCTGAATGGAATACCCCTTTTTGTCCGCCAGAAAAGCATGCAGGGCCGGGTCCACGTCACCGCTGCGGGTGCCCATGACCAGCCCGGCCAGAGGAGTCAGGCCCATGCTGGTGTCCACACAGCGACCCTGTTTTACTGCCGCCATGGAGCATCCGTTGCCCAGGTGCACGGTGATGCAGCTGGTCTGTTCCAGGGTCTGGCCCAGAGTAGCAGCGCACTGCTTGGCCACATACAGGTGTGAGGTGCCGTGAAAGCCGTAGCGCCTGATTTTCAGTTCGCTGTAAAGCTCTGCAGGTATGGCCATGCGGTAAGCCTCAGGAGGCATGGTCTGGTGAAAGGCGGTATCGAACACGGCCACATTGGGAATTCCGGGCATAAGCCTCTTGGCTGTTTCTATGCCGGCCAGCCCGCCGGGGTTGTGCAGCGGGGCCAGGGGTATCTGGGCCCGGATGCCTTCTACAACGTCATCATCCACCAGGATGGGTGTGTTGAAGTCTTCACCCCCGTGAACAATGCGGTGGCCGATGCCGTTTATGCTGGAGACGTCCTTTATTACTCCGGTCTGCTCTCCGGTGATGAGTTTTACCACCAGGTCCAGGGCTGTGGAGTGATCCGGGATGTCTTGTTCGTTTGAAAACACCTGGCTGGTGTCCGTTCCAGGCAGGCGCTCATGTTTGTAGGCTGAACCGGACTGCCCGATGCGCTCCACCAGCCCGGAGGCCAGAAGGGTTTTGTCCTGCATCTCCAGGAGCTGATATTTTACAGATGAACTGCCAGAGTTCAGTACCAGAATGATCATAATTTTATCCTAATCCTTTAATCCTTGAATGCTCAAATTTCTCAATTCCCGAATTCCTAAATTCCAGGTAACTATTCACCATGGTCCGGGAACTTTGCAAACAGGACGTAAAAACTCACTCCAAGGAAGCGTAAATCAAAACCTACACACTGGTTTGATAGGCAGGATATATTCTGTAGCATGCTTTGAATCAAGTTCGGTGTTTTACGGTGTTGATTAACGCTTCCTACGTCGTTCAGACAGTTTACGCCCAATTTGCAAAGCCCCCGGACCATGAATCCGCAACCAGGCGTTTTATCCAGCTGATGCAGATGGTGAATAGTTACAATTCCAGAATCCCAAAATCCCCGAATTCCTCAATCCGAGAATCCCTAAATCCCTCAATCCGAGAATCCACAAATCACGCATGCTGGGCCTGGATGGCGGTGATGGCCACGGTGTTCAAAATGTCGGCCAC
>NZ_QYZY01000074.1:0-3355 GCF_003838035.1 Desulfonatronospira sp. MSAO_Bac3
CGGATCATCAGTCTCCAGGGCCTTCAAGGCACTGCCGCGAACCACCGGAACATCATCACCGGGAAAATCATACTTGCTTAAAAGCTCGCGAACCTCCAGCTCCACCAGCTCCAGAAGCTCGGGATCATCAACCAGATCCACCTTGTTCAGATAAACAACTAAACTGGGCACTCCCACCTGGCGGGCCAGCAAAATATGCTCACGAGTCTGGGGCATGGGTCCGTCCGTAGCTGCCACAACCAGAACAGCTCCATCCATCTGAGCCGCACCAGTGATCATGTTCTTGATATAGTCAGCGTGACCGGGACAATCCACATGGGCATAGTGACGATTGGGCGTCTCATACTCCACGTGTGCGGTTGCAATGGTAATGCCGCGCTCCTTCTCCTCAGGAGCCTTGTCTATCTTGTCAAACGCCACAAACTGACCACTGCCCTTCAAGCTAAGCACCTTGGTAATAGCTGCGGTCAATGTGGTCTTGCCATGGTCAATATGGCCTATGGTACCTATATTAACGTGCGGCTTCTTGCGGTCAAACTTAGACTTTCCCATCTCTTACTCCCCTTACTTGATTTTTAGTATTTTGCAGAGCGGTTGTAACCTTATAAACCATCAGCCTGTAAAACAGACAGCCTGTGCTTGACGTCTGAAACACCCGGCAGATTGAGCCCGGATACAGCCTTTACCGTAACTGACGGAGAGCCTGTGGAAAATCTGCAGACCGACTGCTGATTTTCACGGCTTTCTTAACCGTCTTTGTATCTGTTCAGCACTTTCATGCAAAGCAGGGGGCAGCCCCGATAACACATTCATAGAGCTGACAGATACCTGTCTTTTAAATTTTGTTGCGCCTCTGGGACATCTGTCAGCAAAAAAGCCGGAAGACAGAAATTTGCTGCTGGGATGGAGCCCACGACCGGACTTGAACCGGTGACCTCTTCCTTACCAAGGAAGTGCTCTACCGACTGAGCTACGTGGGCCTGTATATGACATGCACACAAGTGGAGCGGGAAACGGGACTCGAACCCGCAACCCTCAGCTTGGAAGGCTGATGCTCTAGCCAATTGAGCTATTCCCGCCAGTCTTGTAGTCCAGCAACAGGTCTGTCCTGTCTCCTACAATAAAAAGGCCCGATTCAGTTGACTCCCGGCGCAGTCCGGGCGTATATTTAAATCTGATCTTTTGTTTAAGTGGTGGAGGGAGGAGGATTCGAACCTCCGAAGGCTTACGCCGACAGATTTACAGTCTGTTCCCTTTGGCCACTTGGGTATCCCTCCGTGTGGAGCTGGCGATGGGACTTGAACCCGCAACCTGCTGATTACAAGTCAGCTGCTCTACCAATTGAGCTACGCCAGCCGCTTAAGAAATGAAACATATAATCTTGCTTGTTAAAATGCAACCCTTTTATCTTAATTTTTTAATTTTTTTTCCAAAGCCTTTTTCAAAAGGCACCAAACGCGGCTTGAGCCGCACAATCCACCGGGAAAATCTTGACCTCTGATCTTGAATCCCCAAATCCCCCAATCCCCAATCCCCAATACCTCAATCCCTCAATCCCCCAAATCCCCAAATCCCCAAATTACATCCCAAAACTTAAAACTTGTGCGAAGTGGACACCGCCTCCAGGCTGTCTTTGGCCGCCTTGTCCACTTTAGCGGCCAGCCGGGCATGAGCATCTTTTGCCGGGGATGGTTTGCTGCTCAAAACCACGGGCGTGCCCTTTTCAGCAGCATCGATGCTGGCCGGGTCAAGGGGAATGGAGCCAAGAAAGTCAATTCCGTACCTCGTCGCCAGCGCCCTGCCTCCTCCGGCCTTGAACAGGGCGATGTCTTTGCTGCAGTGCGGGCAGACCATGCCGCTCATGTTTTCCACCAGGCCCAGGATATTGGCTTTGGCGTACTGCAGAAAGTTGACCGCCTTGCGCACATCCGCCAGGGACACTTCCTGGGGCGTGGTGACCACAATGCACAGGGCGTCGGGAATGGTCTTGAGAACCGTCATGGGCTCATCGCCGGTTCCCGGAGGCGAGTCAACCACCAGGTAGTCCAGATCTCCCCACCGCACATTGGAGATAAACTGCCTGATAGCGGACGTCTTCATGGGGCCCTTCCAGAGTATGGCCTGGTCTGGGTCCTTCAGAAGAGATTCCATGGACATCACCGATAGACGCTCATTGTATCTTTTGGGCTCTATAAGGCTTTGATTGCCCACCTCAAGAAGTCCGGTGATTCCAAGGAGGCGGGGCACGCTTGGACCATGAATATCCACATCAAGAAGCCCGGTCCTGTTGCCTTCAGCGGCCAGTGCAGCTGCCAGATTGACCGCTACAGAACTCTTGCCCACCCCGCCTTTGCCGCTCATAATAAAAATCTTGTACCTGATCCTGGAAAGAACGGAACTTAAGAGCTCTTCCTGTGATCTGCTCTGGCGGGAATCTGCACTGTGCCCGGCCTCGCCCGGGTTACAACCTTGTCTGCCCTCCTGGATCATATCCGCCGACTCCTGAAATTATGCATTTTTCTGCAACATCCTTATTTCCCGCCTACCAGCCGAACTTGCCCACCAGGTCTACAAAGGCCACACTGCCCATATTTTCCCTTTTTATTTCCCCCCTGTCTTTAATAACACGCAGCAACTGCTGGTGCCTCTTGCTTTCACCCACCGGTATGACCAGTATTCCGGGATCATCAAGCTGTTCCATCAAAGGGGCGGGCACCTCAGGCCCTCCTGCGGTCACCAGGATACGGTCGAAAGGGGCCTGTTCGGGCCATCCTGCAGTCCCGTCATCCAGCTTGGTTTTCACATATAAATATTTCAGCTGGTTGAAACGCAGTCTGGCTGCCTGATAAAGGGCCTTGATCCTTTCCACAGTATAGACATCTGCTCCCATCTCCGCAAGGACTGCAGCCTGGTAGCCCGATCCGGTACCGATTTCCAGCACCTTCATTCCCGGCTTCACCTCGAGCATGGCGCTCATCATGGCCACCACGTAGGGCTGGGATATAGTCTGCCCATGGCCGATGGGCAGGGGATGGTCCGCATATGCCTGCGCCTGCAGGGCCTCGTCCACAAACATATGCCTGGGAACCCTGCGCATGGCCCGCAGCACTTCTTCATCCTTGATTCCACGGGCCTCTATCTGTTCCCGGACCATCTTTTCCCGGACTCTTTTAGGATCAACGCTCAATTTCTACACCACCGGACAGCAGTTTAATCGTAACCATTCAGGGGGCAGATACCGGCCAGGGGGACAGTCCCCGCGACACTTTTACTGCACAATATGAAAAGTACAGACGCAAAATTTTGTGAAGCTTCATAATCATCACTTAGCGGGGACAGTCCCCTGGCCTTGTGC
>NZ_QYZY01000075.1:0-5976 GCF_003838035.1 Desulfonatronospira sp. MSAO_Bac3
CAAAGGTGTTGCATTACCAAAAAAGTCCCCACCACATCTGCCTGCCGCAAATACCCGCCCCCGTAGCTCAGCAGGATAGAGCACAGGATTCCTAATCCTGGTTAGCCCAAGTTCGAATCTTGGCGGGGGCACCATGATTTCAAGGGGTTATGGATTTAGTTCCATAGCCCTTTTTTTGTTTGTAAGCACATGGTAAGCGCCCGGCCAGCAGGGTCTTGAGCCGGCGGTCTTTTTCCAGGTCTGGGGAAGGCCCGTATCTCTGAGCATGATAAAGGCTTTTTAACTCTGCGGCCATGTCCGGGCGGTTTTCTTCCCACCACCGCCATACCTGCTGTTCGCTGCCCGGTCTTTGCAGATGGTGACGTCCAGGGGTCTTGCGGGCGAGCCTTTTCCAGGCCTTTTGCCTGAGACGCTTTGCCTGGTCTCCGGCTGGATAATATATGCGCAGGAGCAGCAGGGCCAGTCCGGCAATCGCGGCTGCAGCGGCCAGGAGAAGCTTACCATTGTCCGGCCTGCTCCAGGACCGGGGCAGGTCCGGCAAGCTGAGTCCAGACCAGGTATCCTGGATGCCGGAGCTGACAGACCTCCACATGCGCACCTGCCGGGCCAGGGTCAGGTCGATTATGGCATTGGTCCACTGCCATCTCAGCCAGTCCAGCGTTGCAGGCCCCGGGCTCATGACCTGTTGCGGGCCGTCCTCTTCCCGGGCCGCAGCTGCATCATCCCCTGGTTCCTCCATGCCGGTGTGCTCAAGCATCCTGGTGGGGTCCAGAAGCACCCATCCACGCCCCTGGAACCAGGCCTCCACCCAGGCATGGGCCATGCTGTCCCGCACCACCCAGTATTCCCCCACCGGGTTGAATTCTCCGCCCCAGAATCCCACCACCACTCTGGCCGGAATATCATTTATGCGCATGAGAACTGCGGCAGCAGAGGCATAAAGCTCGCAGTATCCGGTCCTGGTGCGCAGCAGAAAATCCTTGAGGCTCTGTCCCTGTTCAAATTCTTCCGGGGCGCTCAGACTGTACTCGAATCCCTGGGTTCCAAAATAAAACATGATTTCCTGGGCGGTTTCCCAGACGTCCTGATCCCGGTCCTGAAACATTTTTCCCAGGCTTACTACTTCCTGGTCCAGGTCCTCGGGCACGGCCAGGGCGCTCTTGGACTCCCGGGTGGTGAGGGGGCCTGAGTCGCCTGCCCTGGACAGGACCCGGTACCTTATGGCCGTCTCAACGGGTTCATCTTTTTTTATTGTACCGTCCCGGTTGTAGTTGACCGGCGAGACATCCAGAACCCTCTGGGGAAAATAAAGCCCGAAAAGGTGCTCAGTTGTGCCGGGATTTAAAGTGATGGACTGCCTGATGAGGCCGTGATCCAGAGACGAGGCCGTTACCGGGTTGGTCTGGAAGTCGTGGGGAGTACCCCGGGTCCATTTCTCCCCGTCGGTTTCCCACAGAACAGCCCCGCGCCAGTAAAGGCGGCTGGGGTCTACAGGGTCCTCGATGACGGCTCGAAAGGCGATGCGGTTGGAAGCAACGATCTCACTTACGCTTCCCGGGCTCATCTCTTGGCTGAATCCTGTAAGGTGGGTCTGCATTCCTTCTCCCAGGTTCAGGGCGGGGCTTATGTTTCTGGGGAAGGCGAAAAAAACCACAAGACCCAGGATAATGGTCAAAACCGTCAGAAAAAGGGCGAAAACAACCAGTCCGGAGGCAAAGCCCCAGCCAGGGGAGTCACGGTAGGCCCTGTCCGGGGTATGGTCCAGGACATGCTGCCACAGGATCAACACCAGGCCCAGGAAGAAAAAAAGCAGGATAAGCCCTCCGAAACCCAGGTCGAATCTGACCAGGGAGGCTGCTGCCAGGCCCAGGACCCCCAGCCCGCAGAACTGAAATGCGTCGCGCTGGGTTCTAAGTTCCATGAGCTTGATGCCCAGCATGACCACCAGGGCCTGGGCCAGGACATACTGCCATCCCTGGGGCCAGTGGGCGGCAACAGCCAAGCATACCAAAAGAAGGACGGTGATGAGCCTGAAGCGGTAGGAAAAGACCTCTTTTCTTCCCCGGTAATAGGCGGCAAAGGCCAGGACGCAGGATACAGTCCAGAAAAGGGCCACCCAGGGGGCCAGTATGGTATTCAGGGAAAGCACAACGTAGGAGCCGGCGCTGATGCCAAGCAGGGGAGAGAGAAGTCTGAGCCTGAATCCTGTATGCTCTGAGGACATTTCAGCCTGCCTCCTGCCCCGGCAAAGGCTCCATCAGGGCCAGGGCCTGCAGGGCGTAAAAGGGGTCGGCCCCGGGGTGTCCGGAAATTTGCCGGCCTGGCAGCCTGAGCTCCCAGGGGCTGTACTCCTGCAGGGCACGGTCCAGGATGCTTCTGAAAAGGGCCAGTCTTTTTTCCGTGTCCAGGTGGGCATAGGCCGGGTCCTCCCAGTCCATGACCAGTGATGCTGCGTGCTCTGACGAAAAGCTGTGAGCCGGCCAGCGGGAGATATCCATGCCCATGGCCGGCATGCTCCAGTCCAGACGCCGCCAGACAATGGCCGCCCTGGACTCGCCCGGGCGGTACCTTCTTATGCCCTGCCACTCCGCGCTGCCCTGAGTGCGGAAAGTATGGCTGCGGGGCTGCTCCCGGGCCATGAGGCTCCGGGCTGAAGCGCCCAGGGGTCCCGGGGCCACAACAGGGCCTTTTCCCGGATCAAACAGGCCGCCGCGCAGGACGAAACCAAAGGGAAAGGAGGAGGCCAGCCTCACCGGAGGCAGCGGCGGCTGTCCCCGGAAAGGGGGAGTCCAGGAGATGAAGATATCTTTGTGCCGGCCGGGTCCGATCACCGGCAGCAGGGCGCGCTGGTCTTCCAGTCCCGCCTGCAGGACCAGGGCGGGAAAACGCTTTGTGTTCTGGATCCGCAGCATTATGGTGCCCGGCTCGTTTGAGGTGAGGATGTCCCTGCCCACGGCCTGTACCCGCAGGCCGGAAACATTGTACAGGGCGATGAGTCCCGACAGAAACAGCAGGCTCAAGAGCAAAGAGGTAATGAGAAAGAGGACGTTGTTGTTGCTGTTTACAGCGGCCATGCCCACCAGGAGGCAGAGAAGCACATACATCCAGCCTGAAAAGCTGAGCCTGGACCTGATCCTTTTTTTTCTGCGGTTATCCCCATGTTTCATGGATTATCTTTCTTACCAGCAGGTCCCTGTCCTTGCCCGGGTCCAGGCTCAGCCTGTGGATCATGACGCTGTAGGCGGTATTGAACAGGTCCTGCGGGATGATGTAGTCTCTTTGTTCCAGCATGGCCCAGGCCTGGGCCGAGGACTTCAGGGCCAGCATGCCCCTGGGGGAAAGACCTGTTTTCACTTCCGCATGGTCCCGGGTGGCATGGGTCAGCTCCAAAATCATCCGGGCGATTTCATCGCTTAAGAAAACGTCTTTGCAGGACTGCCTCAGGGACAAAAGCTCCTCCTGGCTGACCACGGCCTCAAAGTCCGGGACTGTTGCCCCCTTGGTGAGCATGTCCTTTTCCGAGCCGGGACCGGGGTAGCCCAGGGTGATGCTCATCATGAACCGGTCCATCTGGCTGTTGGGAAGAGGGTTTACGCCGTGTTCCTCCAGGGGATTCTGGGTGGCTATGACCAGAAAGGCCTCCGGCAGGGGATAGGTGCGGCCGTCTGCTGAGACCTGTTTTTCAGCCATGGCTTCCAGCAGGGCCGACTGGGTGCGGGGGGAGGAGCGGTTGATCTCGTCGGCCAGGACAATGGAGTGAAATATGGGACCCGGGTGGAAGCAAAATTCGTTTGTCCGGGGGTCAAACATGGATACACCCAGGACGTCTCCGGGGAGCATGTCGCTGGTCATCTGGATGCGGGCGAAATCTAAGCCAAGGGTCCTGGCCATGCTCAGAGCCAGGGTGGTTTTGCCCACCCCAGGTATATCCTGGATGAGCAGATGCCCGCCGGCAAGAAATGAGGCCAGGGCCAGCCGGATTTCAAAGGGTTTGTCCAGAAGACCCTGGTTTATGGTATCAAGAATGCTCTGGATGATATCTGTATGCTGCCTGCTCATATTGCTCCGGTAGGTTGTTCATTACAAAAATCACCAACCAGACTATCTGTAGAAAACAAAAACATCAATAAAAACTCAGATGGATACCACCGTATCGGTGGTTCAGGGAAGGAAAAGTTGCTTAAAGATTTTTTGTTTGGGGTGGCCGGTATTGGCTGAGAAAAAAGCTGCATACGTTTTTTTCGTCAGCCTGACGTGTCATTATTACGGTTTTAAGGCGGTGATAGGGATCACCGCTACACCGTCGTCGCGAAAATATCCATAGCCAGTACCAGTGATTACCGCCAGTAAGGATGGCAAGCCGCACTTTTCGGTATCCACGCGCTCAGCAAACTTCAATAAAGAGGCGGCTCCCTGCTCTGCCATTCCTGGCCCAAGTTTTATTTCAAAAGCACCCCAGCGACCATCAGCGCAATGAATCACGGCATCCACTTCCAGTCCCGTATTGTCACGGTATTGCAATACCTGGGCATCCATGGCCTGGGCGTAAACCCGCAGATCACGTACAACCAGCGATTCAAACAGAAAGCCCAGCAAGTTCATATCCTTGAGCAATCCTTCCGGGGATGTCCGCAATGCCGCCACCGCCAGGGAAGGATCCACGAATTGGCGTCTGGGCATGCTTCTCAGCCGTGACCGTGAACGTAAATGCGGCGTCCAGGCCGGCTGATCCTCCATGATCATCAGACGTTCCAGACTGGCCAGATACTCAAGAACAGTCTGTACAGTAATGCCGCCGATATCCTCGGCCATGCCGGTTGCGGACGCATAGGTTCCGGTATTGCGGGCCAGGGAGCGCAGCAGTCGGCCGACTTTATCCGGATCACGGCGAACCCCGTCCACATGGCTGATGTCTACCCGTCTGATTTCCTCCAGGTAGTCCCGGTTGGCCCGCAGGGCTTGCCTTGAGGTCAGACGCAGATGTCCCGGCCAACCACCCACGGCTAGCAATTCAACCAAATCCTGAATTGTCAATCCGGAGTCGCGGCAGGCAGATCGATTACCATTCAACAAGTCCGCCAGTGACAGGGCTCCTGTGCTTTGTCCAAGCTCAAACAGCGTCATGGGACGGAGTCGCAGCCGCGTCAAGCGCCCGGCCCCGGTATGTCGGGTGATATCATCTACAGGTACGGCGGAACCGGTCAGGATGAACTGGCCAGGCTGGCCACGCTCGTCAACCGCACGCCGGATATGATTCCAGATGGCTGGTTCAATCTGCCATTCATCAATAAGGCGCGGGGTATCGCCCGCCAACACCAGGCGAGGGTCAACGGCTACAGCCTGACGGGCATTTTCATCGACATCAAGCAATACTTCACTGGCGGCCAGGTTACGGCCAGTAGCCGTTTTTCCGCAGGCTTTCGGCCCTTCAATGACCACGGCGCCAGTGGATGACAGACGCTGCCGCAATTCGCAGTCCACCACTCTTGAGTGATAGCGCATACCTTCCTCATAAAGTTAGAAACATTAAGATTAACGATTGCAATTACCTTGGATAAGTATTTGCAATGTCTTTATATTAATAAATGCAACACAACTATTATGATAAATGCAATTGCGTTGTCAAGAGCAATCCGCTGATCAGGCATGGGCTGCTCACCTGAACCCTCTTCCCTTGGTCCCTGGTTAACGAAGAACGAGGAATATTTCCCTTCCGGCAAGCCTGCTCACAGGTAGGAAACACAATCATCCCCACAGTTCCCGTTTTTTTCAAGTCTTTGACCTGAAGGTAGGTCATACGCAGTCCTTTTTATTTCCTGATTCGGAGATAATATCCTGGGCCATTTATTGTGCAGATGTAAATAAGTTACAGCACTGCCCCGCCTGTCAATGATTTTTTCACCCCGTTTTTTAGTGACCCCCATGTGCGTTGGCTGCGCTGACAAAAATCGAGTTATTTTGATCAGCAGTGACCTC
>NZ_QYZY01000076.1:0-1446 GCF_003838035.1 Desulfonatronospira sp. MSAO_Bac3
AAAAGGACACCCTGCCCAACAACCACTCCATGCAGGTGCGCATCAACTGCGAGGATCCCCAGCAGGATTTCGCTCCCAATGCCGGGCTCATTACCAGATACCAGTCCCCCGGCGGACAGGGGGTGCGCGTTGATTCCTGCATTACGGCAGGATATCATTTCCCCTCCCAGTACGATTCAGCAGCGGCCCTGCTCATTGTCCACGGCAAATCCTGGAAAAAAATCGTAGGCACTATGGAAAGGGCCCTAAATGAATACATAGTCGGGGGCCTTAAAACCACCATTCCATTTCACCGCAAGGTTATGGCCAATGCCCAGTTTCGAAGCGGCGACTATGATACCAATTTCGTTGGTCAGACTCCGGAACTTATGGTCTACCGGGACCGGGAGCCGGAGGCCCTGCGTCTTTCCAAGCTGGTGGCGGAGATATCCGCCAGGGGATACAACCCTTACGTGGAACTGGGGGAGTACCGGGGAGTACATGACAAGAGGCTTGGCCGCATAGAACCGGTGCTGCCGTCTCTTAAACACGATGACTACCAGTATCCCTATCCCAGGGGAGACAGGGACGCGGTTCTGGACTATATCCGGGACAGTGATCATGTTCATTTTACAGACACCACCACCAGGGACATAACCCAGTCCAATTCCGGCAACAGGTTCCGCCTGGCCGAAGACAGGCTCATCGGCCCCTACCTGGACAGGTGCGGGTTCTTTTCCCTGGAAAACGGTGGAGGAGCGCACTTTCACGTGGCCATGATGGCCAACATGACCTATCCTTTCAGCGAGGCCAGGGAGTGGAATCACTTCGCCCCCAACACTTTGAAACAGATACTTATCCGTTCCACCAACGTCCTGGGATACAAGCCCCAGCCCAAGAATATCATGCGCCTTACAGGGGAGATGATCTGCGAAGACTACGATGTTATCCGCTGCTTTGATTTCCTGAATCACATCGACAATATGCTGCCCTTTGCCCAGGTGGCCATGAGTCACAAGAAAAATATATTTGAACCGGCCATCTCCCTTTCCTATGCCAAGGGATTCGACATCAAGCACTACATGGGAGTGGTGGACGAAATAGTAAACCTTATGAGCAGGGCTACGGCCATGGCTCATGACAAGGTCCTCAAGAAATTCATCCTGGGACTAAAAGACATGGCCGGTGTCTGTCCCCCCTGGTTCATCAGGGAACTGGTGAGCAAGATACGCACCAAATATCCCGAGCTTATTGTACACTACCATCGCCATTACACGGACGGACTGTTCGTGCCTGCTGTGGCCGAAGCAGCCAGGGCAGGGGCGCATATAGTGGATACAGGTATCGGGGCATCGGTTCGCTGGTACGGCCAGGGCGAGGTTCTGTCCACTGCAGCCTATATCGAAGAACTGGGCATGAAGACCAACCTGAACAAGGATATGATCCGTCAGTGCGGCTTTGTCTTAA
>NZ_QYZY01000077.1:0-27518 GCF_003838035.1 Desulfonatronospira sp. MSAO_Bac3
ATGGCAAATTTTGTCTTGACTTGAGGCCGTTTTTTTTGTTTCACGTACTTGGCTTGCTTGCATTTACCGCCAATGAAGTGTAGAGGACTTGTCAGAATCACTGTCTGCAGGTTTTAAACAGGCAAGGTATAGTGTCGCGGGAACAACACCTGATTTTTTCTGTATAGTTTGTTTTTTATGGTTAAACCTTTGAAGGAGGAAGAAACTGATGACAAAAGCCGACCTGGTATCCAAAATGGCGGAAAAGGCCAGCCTGACCAAGGCAGATTCGGAAAAAGCCCTTAATGCTTTTCTGGATTCTGTTCAGGACACATTAGTCAAGGAAGGCAAGCTGACCCTGACCGGGTTCGGGACCTTTGCCGTGGAAGAACGCAAATCCCGCAATGGCCGCAACCCCCGTACCGGAGAAGAGATCAAAATTCCCGCCTGCAAGGTGGTCAAGTTCAGACCCGGCAAGATTCTCAAGGATGCAGTCAAATAAAAAATTTCGACACATTGTAGATAACAGGCTGCCAGCAAGGATTTACTAAAACAACTGCCTGCCATGCAGGATGGTTTTCAGGCTCCACAGAGGATGGCGGGTTCCCACCCTGGCCTGATAAGAGCACAAATCATGCTCAGTTTCGCCTGACTGCTGGGCCTGGGGCAGGCTGTTTAGAATCCTTTAAGAGTCTACAGTGTTTACTTGTAAAGAGAGGGCAAGAAATTGTCCTCTCTTTTTTCTTGCCAAGCAATCCAAACAGATTTATATTGTCTGTTGGTCCTAACAGGTCCGGAGGGTGTCACGCAGATGATCCGGAAGACCAGGGCCTTTTCAAGCTTTTTTTGAAGGAGGTGTTTTTTAAGTGCCTGGAGTTATCTTGGGAGAGAGCGATAATTTTGATTATGCCTTGCGCAAGTTCAAAAAGCAGGTGGAAAAGTCCGGCATTCTTTCGGAATTGAAGAAGCGGCAGCATTACGAAAAGCCCAGTATTCAGAAAAAGAAGAAAGAAGCTGCTGCCAGAAAGCGCCTGATGAAGAAAATGCGCAAGATGCAGATGATGTAGGACTTTAATCCTGGGATCTGCAGATAGTTGAATATGCAGGTCTGACAACATTTTTTTCCGGTATTTGGGATACAAAATTCTCGAAGTATTATTATAGATCCGCCGGGAAAGCTAATGTATTATCCGAGTCAGGCGTCAAGAATCCGCTTTTAGCTGGGTCTTAAAAATATTCAAGACTATCCGGATAGTTAACACTTTATTATTTCAGCCAAATTTCACGCCGGGGCGTGAGCAACCAGCCTCCCTGCATGGCAAATGTGGGGAGGCCTTATCAAATCCTTTCTTATGGAATCCAGGACCAACACCCTGCTGGAGTTTCCCAGAGTCCTTCAGTATTTAAGCCAGGAAGCTGTATCCAGCCCTGGACGTGACTTTTGTACCAGGATCCGTCCATTTACCGACCCCCACGAACTGGAAAAAGAGCAGGCCCTTCTGCACGAGGCCATTTCAGCCCTGCAGGAGTACGCCGTAGTTCTGGGTTCTTTTCCGGAGCTTGACCGGGTCCTCCCCCTTTTAAAAGACCAGGATGCGGTTCTGGATCTGGAAGGGCTGTGGGGGCTGCAGAGCTTCCTGGAGGCAGCAAATGCGCTTCAATCCTCCATGCAGGAAATTGATCCCCAGGGTTTTCCATCTCTTAGAGCCACCTGGGAGAATATCTCCTGGCCGGGCACTCTCTGGTCGGCCATGCACAGGTGCATCAGCCAGTCCGGGGAGATAAAGGATGACAGTTCACCAGAGCTGCAGGATGTTCGAGGCGAGATTCGCAACCTTCGGTCTCAATGCTCCAGAAAGGTGAACGAATCCTTGAGCCGGGAGAATTATTCCCACTACCTGCAGGACGAATACCTGACCATATCCTCGGATCGTTACGTCCTGGCCCTGAAGAGCAATTTCAAGGGCAAGGTGCAGGGCATCATCCATGATTATTCCCAGACCGGGGAAACCTGCTATTTTGAACCCATGTTCCTGGTGGATCTGAACAACCGCTTCCAGGAACTTCTGCAGCTGCAGGCCGAGGAAGAAAGAAAGGTCCGGGCCTACCTCACGGACCTGGCCAGAAGAAGCCTGGATGCTCTGCAGCAGGTCTATTCCTGGCTTATCCGCATGGATGTGCTGTGGGCCAGGGCCAGGATGGCCGGCCGCCTGCAGGGCAGGGTGCTCTCCCGGGAGGGCGAAGATAGCCTGGAGCTTAAAAACCTGCGCCATCCTCTGCTGGTGCTGGGTGGACACCATGTTGTGCCTGTAGATGTGAGCCTCAGACCAGGTCAGAAGGCTCTGGTCATTTCCGGGGGCAACGCCGGGGGCAAGACCGTATGCCTCAAAAGCCTCGGTCTGGCGGCTATTATGGCCCAGAGCGCCCTGCCCGTGCCTGTGGATGAGGGCAGCAGCGTACCTTTCTGGGACAAGATATTTGTTTCCATGGTTTCTCAGCAGGGAGTGGAGGAAAGTCTTAGCACCTTTACGGACCAGATAGAGCATTTCAGCAGGTTCTGGCCCGAGGTTGATTCCAGAACCCTGGTGATTCTGGACGAGTTCGGGGTGGGCACCGACCCGGCCCAGGGCGCGGCTCTGGCCCAGGCTGTTCTGGACGCCCTGCTGGATAAAGGGGCCTGGACAGCCACGGCCACCCATTTTCCGGCGCTTAAGGCCTATGCTCTGTCCCGGGAGGAGGTGCGTGCCTGCTCGGTACTTTTTGACCCGGAGACCAAAAGGCCGCTGTACAGGCTGGCCTATGACCAGGTGGGAGCCAGCCGGGCCCTGAAGGTGGCCCGGGAGCAGGGGCTTCCTGGGGAAATAATCGACCGGGCTCAGGAGTACCTGCTGCTGGAGGGCGAAGAACAAAACCGTCTTTTTGAACGGTTAAACCAGCTTGCAGCCCAAAGGGAGCAGGAGCTGGCCGGTCTGAAAGAAGAAAAGACCAGGCTTGCCCGCAAGCTGGAAAAAAAGCGTCAGGATCTGGCCCGGGACCAGGAAAGGCTCATGCAGGAACTCAAAGGTCAGGGCCAGGAAATCGTCAGAAAGTGGCAGGAGCAAAAGGTCGGGCGCAAAAAGGCCCTGAAGGAGCTGTCCCAGGTAAGGCGGGCAGCAGAAGAACTGGGCACCGGGGAAAAAGATGCCAGCGAGCCGGCCGGGCTTGGCCTTGAAGATATAAATATTCATGAGGCTTATTTCTACCCGGCCTGGAACCGTACCGGAACAGTCCGGGAAAAGGATGAGCGAAAAAAACAGGTCAAGATAGATTTCGGGGGCATATCCCTTTGGGTGAACCCGGCGGATCTCAAGCTGTCCCGAAAAAGCGCCGGTGCAAAACCATCTGCCGGCTATTCTTCGTCCACCGGTGGTGCACAGTCCATCAGGCTGGATATCCGGGGCAAGTACCGTGATGAAGCCCTGGAAGAACTGGAAAAGTACCTGGATCAGGCCATGCTGTCCGGCAGAAAGCAGGTGGAAGTCATTCACGGCAAGGGCACCGGGGCTTTGAAAAAAGCTGTGCGGCAGTACCTGCAAAGAAGCCCGGTTATCAAGGATTTCTCCCCCGGGGCATCGGAATCCGCTGATGACGGAGTGACCACTGTGGAACTGCCTTGATAGAAGCCAGAGGACAGGCGTCAGGGGTCCCCGGTGAAACACCCAAGAGGCTTGCCCGGTTAACCTTCTTCCAGTTAACTGGGGGACCCCGGTTTCACGGCGCAAGCAGAAGTCAGGGGGCAGGGGTCAGGGGTCGGAGACTAAAATCAAAAAAGCCTGAAAAGGCTGGTGCCGGCAGGGAGTAAACCAGATGTCCTTTATAGACCCCCGGGAAGTGGCTGAGATCAAGTCCAGGCTGTCCCTGGAGGATATCGTGGGCCGGTATGTGCAGCTAAAGACCGTGGGCGGACGACTCATGGGTCCGTGCCCTTTCCACCAGGAGACCAGGGCCTCTTTTTCCGTGACTCCGGACCAGGGCTTTTACTACTGCTTTGGGTGCCAGGCATCCGGCGACATTATCGAGTTTTTCAAAAACATAAACGGTCTGGATTTTAATGAAGCTGTCACCCAGCTGGCAGCCGAGGCCGGAGTAAAGCTTGCCAGGCAGGGAGGTTCCCCTGGACCTGCTTCTATGGGCCGTGCTTCAGTGTGCAGGGAGGTAAATTCCTGGAGCAATTCTTTTTTCGGGCAGCACCTGCAGGGAAGTAACGGTCAAAAGGCAAGGCTTTACTTAGAAAAAAGACAAATAAGTCAGGAAACAGCCAAAGCTTTCGGCCTGGGCTGGAGTCCTGATGGGTGGAATAACCTCAAATCATTTCTGGAGTCCAGGGGCTTTACCCCTGAAGACGGTGTAGAGGCCGGAGTCCTTAGCCGAAACGAGAGAGGCAGGATATATGATCGCTTCCGGGCCAGGTTGATTTTCCCCATTATTGCCCTGTCCGGTGCTGTGGTGGCCTTCGGGGGCCGGGTCATGGGCGATGATGAGCCCAAGTACTTAAACAGCAGTGAAAGCCCGATTTATACCAAGGGAGAGCATCTTTACGGGCTTTACCAGGCCCGTACGCATATCACCCGTTCCAGCCGGGTACTGCTCACCGAGGGATACCTGGATGTAATGGCCCTGCACCAGTATGGCTTTGAAAACAGCTGCGGGATTCTGGGCACAGCCCTGACCAGGGCCCAGGTGAAAAGGATGGCCGGGCTGGCCAGGGAAGTGGTGCTTATCTTCGATGGCGACGCTCCCGGGCAAAGTGCCGCGTTGAAAAGCGCGGAGATGATCCTGCAGGCCGGGCTTACCTGCCGGGTGCTTATCCTGCCCGAGGGAGAGGATGCTCACAGCCTGCTGGTTGCCAGGGGCAGGCAGGGGCTGGAGGATCTTTTGCAAAAGACCACAGACGGTCTTGATTTTTGTCTGAAGATGCTTAGCACAAATAAATCCCCCGGGGAAACAATGAAGTGGGTTGAAAATTTTATAACGCACTTCAAGGATCTGTCCTGGAGATCCTACTACATTCCCAGGGTGGCTCATGTCCTGGGGCTGACCGAGAAGGAGCTGCGGGAGAAGTTTACCCCTGCGGCGCAGAAAACCCCGGGTGATACCAGGGTCTGGAGCCAGCAGGGCAAGGGTGCGGAGCAAAGAGACCGCGAACTTCTTACCTTTGCGGTGTGTTTTCCCGAAGACCGGACCCGTCTTCAGAATAAAAACCTGGGCCTGGTTCTCACATCGCAGTGGGCCAGGCAGTTCTGGGACAAACTGCGGGTCATGCACCAGGATGACTTAAGCGCTCTGAATGAAGACGAAAGCGCTTTTTTTGTGCAGAGCAAAATGCAAAGAGCACAGCTGGAAAAAGAAAAGACGCGGATTCTGGCCCAGATAGAAGAGTTTATAGACCGGTGCATGACCAGGATGAGCACCCGGAATCTAAAAACAGCCCTTTCCAGGGCGCAGCAGAGCCAGGACCAGGACGAGGTCAGGCGTATCCTGCAGCTTTTGCAGAAAAGTTTCTAAGCTTCTTCCGTGACCCTGTGCGGAGAAAAAGGCCTTTTGGGGCAACCTTGCCGGTTGCTTTTTGTTACAAATTTTTCAGGTCAATATCTATCAGGCCATGCCTGAACTTTGATAAATTGGACCGCTTATTACGGGCGGTACAAAAACAGTCTGTTGAGGGAGCACTATGCGCAGCATAAAGGATGTTCAACAAATCAAGGCGTTGATTGCAGAAGGCAAGAAAAAGGGTTTTTTGACTTTTGACGAGATAAACAAGGCCCTGCCTTCAGATGTTACCACACCTGAGCAGGTGGAGGAAATAATTTCCATTTTTGATCAACTGGATATAGCCATTGTAGACGGCAAGGCAGGCAAGACCATATCTGTCTCCTCCGAGGACACCAACTCCCTGGCTGAAACCCTGGCCCTGAACCTGGACCGCCTGGAAGATACTGCCGAGGCGGTTTCCAGGAGCAATGACCCGGTGCGCACCTATCTGCGCGAAATGGGTGCAGTGGGCCTTCTGGACCGGGACGGTGAGGTGGTTATCGCCAAAAAGATCGAATCCGGGGAAATGGAAGTACTTTACTCCCTGGTGGAAGTCCCTGTGGCCATAGAAGAGCTTATCCAGGTGGGAGAGGATCTGAAAAAAGAAAAGATCAAGCTCAAGGACGTGGTCAAGACCATCGAAGAGGACGACCCCACAGAAGAAGAAATGAATCAACGCGAAAGGGTCATTGCTCTTCTGGAGGAGATAAAGCAGTGTTACAAGAAGCGCAGAAGTGTCTATGAAAAACTCAATGAATGCGCCCGCCTGGACCGCCGTGTTTACGGGCAGCAGAAAAAGATCCTGGACTACAAGTACGAGATCGTAGAGCATCTCAAGCATATCAAGCTGGAAAAGACGCTTATTGACTCCATAATCGAAAGGGTAAACGATTACGTGCGCCAGATGCACAACTGTCAGCGGGACCTGAGCGCCTATATTCTTTCC
Organism: Desulfonatronospira sp. MSAO_Bac3; assembly: GCF_003838035.1. Taxonomy (NCBI): domain Bacteria; kingdom Pseudomonadati; phylum Thermodesulfobacteriota; class Desulfovibrionia; order Desulfovibrionales; family Desulfonatronovibrionaceae; genus Desulfonatronospira; species Desulfonatronospira sp. MSAO_Bac3. Next base: position 6,497 of record NZ_QYZY01000077.1, read on the forward strand.
TTAGGCATGTCCCAGGATGAACTGCACAGCCTTTTGAACAAGCTGCACAACAGGGAAATCAATCCTGTGGCAGCCGCTGATCAACTGGGTATGACCGTGGACGAGCTTTTTTCCTTCAAGGAGCTTATTTATGGAAAAATGGAGATCCAGGAAAGGCTGCAGCAAAGATGCATGCATAATGTGCATGAACTTGAGGAAATCCTGTGGAGGATAAACAAGGGCAACGAGGAAGCTCTGCGGGCCAAGCAGGAGCTTATCCGGGCCAATCTGAGGCTGGTTGTAAGCATTGCCAAGAAATATACCAACCGCGGACTGCAGTTTCTGGACCTGATTCAGGAGGGTAATATCGGCCTGATGAAGGCGGTGGACAAGTTTGAGTACCAGCGCGGCTACAAGTTTTCCACCTATGCCACCTGGTGGATCAGGCAGGCCATTACCAGGGCCATCGCCGACCAGGCCCGGACCATCCGCATCCCTGTACACATGATCGAAACCATCAATAAACTGGTGCGTACCTCCAGGTACCTGGTCCAGGAACTGGGCCGGGATCCAAGCCCCGAGGAAATAGCCGAGCGCATGGATTATCCCCTGGAGAAGGTCAAAAAGGTACTCAAGATCGCCAAAGAGCCCATCTCCTTAGAGACCCCCATAGGAGACGAGGAAGATTCCAGCCTGGGAGATTTTATCGAGGACAAGAAGGCGGTGGCTCCGGCGGACGAGGTAGTGAACTCCAAGCTTTCGGAGCAGATTTCCAAGGTCCTGGCCGAACTTACCCCCAGGGAGGAGCAGGTGCTGCGTAAACGCTTCGGCATCGGGGAAAAGTCTGACCATACCCTGGAAGAAGTGGGCAAACTGTTCAATGTAACCAGAGAACGTATCCGTCAGATCGAGGCCAAGGCCCTGCGTAAACTCAGGCATCCGGTGCGCAGTTCTTCCCTTAAGACCTATTATGAGAGTTGATTTAAAGATTATGGGATTATGGGATTATGGGATTATGGGATTGAGGGATTGGGGGATTGAGGGATTGAGGTATTCAGGGATTCAGGGATTGAGGGATTCAGGGATTGGGGGATTATGGGATTCAGGAGCAGGGTGCAAGTGATGGGGCAGTAGTGGATTTAAGGACAGCGGATGGGAGGGGTTATGCGAGCACGGTGGAGGGCATGTGTTTACTGGCTGTTTATTGCAATTCTGCTTCCGGGTCTGGCTCAGGCCGGGGCGCAGAACAGGGAAGTCCGGGTTGCCTGGGTGCCGGACGGAGATACATTGATCCTGGAAGACCGGGAGGTTGTCCGGATAAAAGGTATGGATGCCCCGGAAACGGCCGGCAACGGGCGTCCTGACCAGTATTTTGCCCAGGAGGCCACTGAGAGGCTGGAAGAGCTGATCAAGGACAGGGTCATAACCCTGAAGACAGGACAGGTGCCGGAAGATCGATATGGCAGAACTCTGGCCCATGCATATTTGCCCTCTGGAGAAAACATAGGCCTCTTGCTGGTGCGCGAAGGCCTGGCCTTTTACTACCCGCACGAGGACCAGGACGAAAAGATTTCCAGGGATCTGCTCAGGGCTCAGCAAAGAGCCATTGACGAAAGTGCCGGGTTCTGGCCCGAAGTGCTTAATCAGCACCCTGAAGTGGAAACATGGGCGGGGAACAAGCGCAGCAAGCGTTTTCATCATCCAGGCTGCGGTTACGGGCAAAGAATATCCGAGCACAACCGCGAAGAGTTCGACACCCTGCGGGAGGCCTTTTACGCCGGGTATGCCCCATGCCGCAGATGCACTCCCTGGCCGGATGCAGACAGGTGACCCAGCAGCTGTTCAGGACCCGGAGCTGCAGGAAAGACATTTCGAGGCCGGATGAAAAATTGAAAACACTGTAAACGGATTTGACAGGAGTAAATCATGGATGACTGGGTAGAAGTAGCCAGGTTCGATTCGATGAGTGACGCAGTACACAAGGAAAAGGCCCGCATAGAAAATATGGCCTTAGACGTGGGGCTTATGCCGGAAAAGGTGGTCCAGGTGGAGGACAAGGGCAAGATTATTATTTCAGTCCACCCGGAATTCTATGACTATTACGGCCATGGGCAATAACCGGCAATTCAAGTTCTGTTTTGCATAACGTTTCCAAGTATTTGCATGTTTTGGAGCATTTGCGCCGTATAAGAAAATGCGGGGCTGCCCCCCTGCATTTTCTTTTCACCGCTCAAGCAGGTATAAAAGATGGTCCAGGGGCTGGATGAGCCGACCGTAAAGGCCTCCATATCCGGGAAAGGACCCGAAGAGTTCCAGTTTTTCCTGCTGCAGATCCAGGTCCGAGCTTGCTTCAGGGGACGAAGGAGCCAGAGACATGGCCAGGCGTTCTCTTGTGAGATAGGTTTTGAGCCTGGAAAGAAAAGAATCCAGGTGTCGGGCAAAGGACTCTTTTTCCCCCTTCCAGAATTCCTGTGCCTTGCGGCCGGGTCTTTGCCCCTGGGCGTGCCCGGCCATGGCGTACAGAAAATTCACCGGCGATCCCGGCACTCCCCTGCGCCACCCCAGAAGCCAGGGGGTGCGCCAGTAGAAAAGGAAATGGGCCCGGCCGAGCTCGATTATTTCCTCCAGACCCTGCCTGCATCGCATTAAGACATCATCTTCCCATACCGGCTCGATATTTTTGAGGTCCCAGCTGCTGACCCGGGTTTTGACTTCCCGGGGGATATTCCAGCCAAGCCAGGTAAAAAGAAGTTCACGCAGAAGCCTGTTGGCCTGCCTGGATTGAGGGGTCTCCAGGTGGGAATAGCTCAGGACGAACTCGCCTGAACCCATGGTGCCGTGCAGTATGCATGGTTCGCTGCGGAGCAGGCCAGGGTCCAGATTGATGCCGTAGACCTTTTCCCACTTGCATATGTCTGCCTGCTTCAGGTCGCTGTAGGGCAAATCGGCCGTCCAGAAGTCCTGGTCCGGTTCCAGGTATTCTGCCAGGGCCCTGACCCCGTCTGATGCATTGTCCCCGGGCTCAAACTGGGAGGGCCACCATACCGGCAGGCAGATGTCCCGGCGGCTTTCTTTCCAGTGGGGCAGGCGTACCCTGCAGCGGACATGCCCGCTGAAATTGGGCAGCCTGTCCTGCATGGGTTTTCTGGACCAGTGGCACAGGTCCAGGCAGGGAGAACCCGAAGCAGAGCTTAATCCCAGGCCGGCCCCTCCGCAGATGCCCAGGTATTTCCCCCCGGCGGAAATATAATCCCTGATGCTGGTCATCCCTGCCAGGCCCAGGCTGTCCGCCTTGAGTCTGGCCCATCCCCCGGGCACCAGCAGACCGGCCGGGGGGCGGGTGCTTAAAATTTCACCGCGGATGTCCTGTGAGCTGACAATTCGGGCCGGGATTTCCAGATCCTTAAGGGCCCTCCAGAGCATCAGCCCCCAGAGGTGGGACTCGTCCCAGAGCATGTAAAAAATGTTTTCATGCCTGAACATGGATCATCTATAACATTAAACCTGCTGAAAAGACAAATACAACCGGGCTGCAAACATTTTTCATCCGCCCTGGCGCAGGCAGAAAAGGGCAACAGTGGAGCGCAGGTTGGGCCAGATATTTACCTTCCTGTTCTGTACCAGATAGTTCAGCTGCAAAAAACGCCGGCTTACAATCTCCACCTGCATCTCCCGGCATAATTCCTGGAAATCCTTGATGGTGGCCAGCCTGATTTCCGGGGATTCGTACCATTTGTAGGGCAGAGTCTGGTTTACGGGTAAGCGGCCGGTAAGCAGAAGGTGCAGCCTGATACGCCAGTGGGCGAAGTTGGGAAATGTAACCACTGCCCTGTGCCCGATGCGCAGGGCCTGCTGAAGCAGGGCCAAGGGGTTTTTCACCGTGAGCAGGACCTGGTTTAAAATTACCAGGTCGAAGCAGTCCCCCAGAAAATCATTGAGCCCCTCCTCCAGGTCGGCCTGAATTACGGACAGGCCCTGGGCCAGGCAATCGGCCACATGTTCGGAGTTGAGCTCTATGCCCTGTTCCCGGACCTGTTTTTCCTCTTTTAGTTTCTTTAAAAGCTCTCCCCGGCCGCAGCCTAGATCCAGGACACGTTCACCGGTACCGGCAAGCTCCATAATGTATGGGTCCAGCTCCCTGTCCCGGTGCAGGCTCCTTTTCCAGTCAAAACGAACTTTGTCATCACTTGCCTGCACGTCTGTCCTCCCTTTCCAGTCTGGTGAGATAACCCGATACCACGTCCCCCATGCGGTTGCCGGGGAGCAGGAAGGCGTCGTGTCCCTGGTCGCTGCCGATATTGCAGTAGGATACGTTTTTGTCAGCCTGGCGCAGGCCCTTGACCAGTTCCTGAGACTGGGACGGGGGAAAGAGCCAGTCACTGGTGAATGAAATCACCAGAAATGAGCTTTTGCAGGGTTCAAAGGCGTTTTTCAGGCTGCCGTAGTCCAGGTGCAGATCGAAATAGTCCATGGCCCGGGTGATATAGAGGTAGGTGTTGGCGTCAAAGCGCTTGACAAAGGTGCTGCCCTGGTGATGCAGGTAGCTTTCCACCTGAAAATCCGCACCCAGCTTGAACCCGCGCTCTGTACCATCGATCATGCGCCGGGAAAACTTGCGCAGCATGGCGTTTTCCGAAAGATAAGTGATGTGCGCGATCATCCTGGCCAGGGCCAGGCCGCTTTCCGGCTGCTGATCCGGCTTGTACAGCCCGTAATTCCAGGAAGGGTCGCTCATGATGGCCTGTCTGGCCACTTCGTTGAAGGCTATGGCCTGCGGGGACATACGGGCGGTGGCGGCTATGGGTATGGCTCCCAGGACCATTTCGGGATAGCTTATGGGCCATTGCAAAGCCTGCATTCCGCCAAGGGAACCGCCGATAACCGCCAGCAGTCTGTGTATTCCCAGGTAGTCCACAAGCCATTTCTGGACCTGGACCATGTCCCGGACAGTGTAAAAGGGAAAGTTCAGGCCATACGGCCTGCCTGTGGCCGGGTCTATGTCAGCCGGGCCGGTGGTGCCCTTGCAGCCCCCCAGAAAGTTGCTGCAGATTATAAAGTAACGGTCTGTATCCAAAGGTTTTCCCGGTCCAATGAGCATCTCCCACCAGCCGGGCTTCTCACCTGGTTTACCGGTGTGATAGCCTGCAGCATGGGCATCTCCGGACAGGGCGTGGCAGACCAGGATGGCGTTGTCCTTTTGCGGGGAAAGCCGGCCGTAGGTTTCATAGGCCACTGTAACCGGGTGCAGAGTTTTGCCGGACTCCAGCTGCAGAACCCACTCCGCCCCCCTGAAGGTGACGCTTTGGGTCTCAACCAGGCCTACGCTGGAATCAGGTATTTCGCTTCCCCGGCTCATGAACGCTCCTGTAAACTGTCTGCAGATTTAAGCCTGTGTTTTCAGTTGAAAGTATCTGCCGCCGATTATTGAAAAAATTCGACAGCTGTCAGCCAAAGTAAACATGATTACGGATGAAGGCAACATTATGCACTCAGGGGGTATAGTCAACTGTGTATGGACTGCAAATAGTTTTTGCAGGTACGAGGACAATTTATTAGAATACAAAGGCCTGGCCGAAAAATCAAATCTATCCTGGCCCTGGTCCGGCAGGCCTGTCATGCCCGGGATTTAATCCAACATGCAGGTTGTGGACCGGGAAGATTTTGCAATTTTAGCTAAAAAAGGTTATCTATTTGGCAGATGAGCAAAAAAACGACATATTCTGCAAAGAACAAGCAACTGTCAAGAATTATGCTATGCGGGCAAAAGGTCCTTGCGGCGCAAAAACCAGAGGTTCAAAGCATATAAGGAGGCAATTGTCATGTCCCGAAAAGACTGGAAAACGGAGACCATCTCTTTGCATGGCGGGCATACCCCTGATGTGGCCACCCGCAGCCGGGCGGTGCCCATATATCAGAGTACCAGTTTTGTTTTTTCCGACAGCCAGGATGCGGCTTCCCTGTTCAGCCTGAAGCCCGAAGTGTGGGCACCCAGGCTCAACCTGGACACAGAAGGCCTGAGGCCGGATGATTTCGCACCGGAAGCCACTGGAAATATCTATACCAGGATCATGAACCCCACCACTGATGTCCTGGAGAAAAGAATGGCCCTCCTGGAAGGCGGAGTGGGGGCGGTGGCCACCAGCTCGGGCTCCTCGGCCATTACCTACGCCGTGATGAACATCTGCGAAAGCGGAGATCACATTGTTTCCTCCTCCAGTCTTTACGGTGGCACTTACAACCTGTTTCGCCATACCCTGCCCCGCTACGGAATAAGCACCACCTTTGTGGATGCAACCTCGCCGCAGTCCTTTGCAGATGCCGTAACTGACAAGACTAAGTGCATGTTTGTAGAGACTGTGGGCAATCCCGGCCTGGACACCCCGGATCTGGCAGAACTGGCTGCAACCGCCCACCGGGCCGGGGTGCCGCTTATAGTGGACAATACCGTACCTACTCCTGTACTATGTAGGCCTTTTGAGTCCGGAGCGGATATAGTGGTGCATTCCTTGACCAAGTTCTGCGGCGGACACGGCAATTCCATAGGCGGGGTCATAGTGGACAGCGGCAACTTCGACTGGAAAGCCCCGGACAGGTTTTACATGCTCACACAGCCTGATCCCTCCTACGGCGGTGTGGTCTGGTCCGAGGCAGTGGGCAGGGCCGCTTATATCATCCGGGCCAGAACCGTTCTGCTTCGCGATACAGGTGCCTGCATTTCGCCTTTCAACAGTTTTTTGATCCTGCAGGGCATAGAAACCCTGGCCATGCGCATGGAAAGGCACAGCCAGAATGCCAGGGCCACAGCACGGTATTTAAAAGATCACCCTGCTGTATCCTGGGTCCTGTACCCGGGACTGGATAACCACCCCACCCATGAGCAGGCACGCCGTTATCTGCAGGGAGGTTTCGGAGCTCTGGTGGGATTCGGGATCAAGGGCGGCCTGGAGGCAGGCCGCAGGTTCATAGACAGGCTCAAGCTTTTCAGCCACCTGGCCAATATCGGTGATGCCCGCAGCCTGGCCATTCACCCGGCATCCACCACTCATGCCCAGCTCACAGAAGAAGAGCAGAAAAGCGCCGGAGTAAGCCCGGATTTTATCCGGTTGTCCATAGGCCTGGAGCATATAGATGACATCCTGGCCGACCTGGAGCAGGCTCTGGGATAGCCTGGGGCATAGGGCATGGGGCATGGAGCATGGGGCTTGGGGAAGAAGAGGGGGAAGGCATTGGAGACTGGCTGATAAACGGCAAACATTTTATAAAGGTTTAAAATGTAATGGTTACAGTGGAATGCATTACGGATCTGCTTACTCCTGAAGGAGACAGCCGGATCCGGGAACTGGTCCTGGAAGAAAAGCCGGTGGGCGTGGTCTTGAACGATGAACCTGTGGGCACGGCCATGGTCATGGCCAGGGATCTGGAAGAACTGGCTGTGGGCTACCTCTTCGGGCAGGGACTCATTGAGCCCGGGGACAAAATATTCGACATAGAGGTCTGCGAGCAGGGCCGCATCAATGTGTACGCAGAGGTAACCCCCAGGCCGGATGACGAGATGATCACCACTTCTGGATGCGGGGGCACGGGCAAAATAGCCAGGAGGCTTCTGCACGAGGATTATCCGGAACCTGCAGACTTCTGTATCTCTTTTCATGAGGTGGCAGAGCTTATCAAAAGAACTCTTGCCTGGTCATCTCTGTCCCAGGACACCCATTGCGTGCACGGTTGCGGCTACTACAGTGAGGGTGCTTTTCAGGTATGCTACGAAGATGTGGGCAGGCACAATGCGGTGGACAAGCTCATGGGGGCTATTCTGCTGGGGCGGTTTTCCCCTGGGGGAGCGGCTTATACCACGGGCAGGCTGACCTCGGACATGGTGCTCAAATGCGCCCGCATGGGCATACCTGTGGTGCTGTCCCGGACCGCGCCTTCCTCGCTGGGACTGGATATCGCCCGCAGGTCGGGCCTTACACTGGGGTGCTACGTACGCCCGGGCCGGGTGAATGTCTTCAATGCTCCGCACAGGATTGTGCGGGAAGGCCTGTCCGACAAGTCTGACGTGTCGGACAGGTCTGACAAGTCTGACGTGTCTGACAGGTCTGACAAGTCTGACGTGTCGGACAGGTCGAACAGGTCAGACAGATCGGACAGGTAGGACAAGTCTGACAGGTCAGACGAGTCCGACAGCTATGGCTGACTTTACAGCCGGTTGATTACTGCTGCTCCACCCAGAAAATGCGCCATGACCCTGCCCTGCAGGGTCTGTCCCAGGCAGGGGGTATTCCTGCCTTTGGAGAGCATGGTCTCCGGACCGGGGACCCACTGTTTTTCGGGGTCCACCAGGATGAAGTCCGCCGGGTCGCCGGGGGCGAAGCTGCATACTGGCAGGCGGAAGATTTCCCCCGGGTTGGAGGCCATAAGCCTGACCAGGTCCTGAGTCTCCAGGACACCCTGGCGCACAAGATCCAGCATAAGGGACAAGGAGGTGTCCAGTCCGGAGATGCCATTGGGTGCATCGGCAAAGGGGACCTCTTTTTCAAAGTCCGCATGCGGGGCGTGATCCGAGGCGACTGCGTCAATGATATTTTCCCGAACCGCCTGGCGCAGGGCCAGGACATCGTCCCGGGTGCGCAGAGGCGGGTTGACCCTGGCCAGGGTATTGTAGCCGCTCACCAGTTCCTCGCTCCAGTGCAGGTAGTGGGGACAGGTCTCGGCGCTTACGGGAATGGATTTCCGCCTGGCCTGATAAATGAGCTCCACAGAGGAGGCACAGCTTATGTGGGCCAGGTGTATGGGGGTGTTCAGGTAGGCCGCCAGCAGTATGTCCCGGCTGACCTGCAGGCTTTCGGCCACGTCGGGGATGCCTTTCAGGCCTAAGTAATCGGACATTCTGCCCTCGTTCATGACCCCTCCGGAGCTCAGGAAGCTGTCCTCGCAGTGGTCGATGACCTTGAGATCCAGATCCGAGGCGTATTCCACTGCCCTGCGAAAGAGTTCGTTGTCCTGTACCGGGAGGCCGTCGTTGGAGAAGGCCCTGCATCCGGCCTGCGCGAGCTCGGCCAGGGGAGCCAGATCCCTGCCCTTGAGCCCTCTGGTCAGGGCGCCTACAGGATGTAGAAAGGGGCCGACGGGATGATGCTCGCGGGCTTTTTGCAGCATATGTCCGGTAATGCCGGCGTTGTCGTTTACCGGGTCTGTATTGGCCATGGCCAGGACACGTCCGAAGCCTCCTGATGCTGCTGCAGACAGTCCAGAGGAGATGTCTTCCTTGTATTCCAGGCCGGGATCGCGCAGGTGGACGTGGACATCAATAAGCGAGGGCAGTATATGGCAGCCCCGGGCATCAAGTTCCCGGTCTTTGTCGGCGCTGCCCGGGTCCTTGAGCCCGCCTGGAACAAATTCCTGCACCAGGCCCTCATGCAGAAACAGGGTGCCTGCGGTGCCGTTTAGTACTGCATTGCTGATGCGGGTGTAAGCCATGGGTTTTATTCCTCCGTTATTTCCTGATCAGGCTTGCTCCTGGCCAGGTACAGGTAGAGAAGGGCCATGCGTACGGCCACGCCGGAGCCGACCTGCTCCAGGATAAGGCTGTCTGCGCAGTCGGCCAGGCCCGAGGAAATTTCCACCCCGCGGTTTATGGGGCCGGGATGCATGATTTTTACACCTGGAGCTGCCTTTTGCACATGTCCCGGCTGCAGGCAGAAGCGCGATGAGTATTCGCGAAGGTCCGGCAAAAGCCCGGCCTCCTGGCGCTCCAGCTGCAGGCGCAGGCTGATGATGGCGTCCATGCCCCGGCAGGCCTTGTCCAGGCTTGAGTACACCTCCACCGGCCAGTTGTGGATTCCCCTGGGAAGCAGGGTACGGGGGGCACAGACCCTTATGCGGCAGCCGAGCATGCTCAAGAGCTGCACATCGGACCTGGCCACCCGGCTGTGGGCTATATCTCCCAGAATGAGAATCTTTTTGTCCTGGAAGTCCTGCCAGTGCTGAAAAAGGGTGAATCCGTCCAGCAGGGCCTGGGTGGGATGGGCGTGCCAGCCGTCACCTGCGTTGAGAACGCTGCAGTCCAGGTGGGAGGCGATAAAACCTGCTGCTCCGCTAAGGGAATGCCTGAGGACTATGGCGTCGGGGTTCATGGCCTGCAGGGTAAGCACCGTATCTTTGAGGCCTTCGCCTTTGCTCAGGCTGCTGCCTGTGGCTGCCAGGGAAAAGCTGTCCGCGGACAGGCGCTTGGCGGCCATATCAAAGGATGTCTTGGTCCGGGTGGAAGGCTCGGCAAAAAAGAGGACCACGCTTTTGCCCTTGAGTATGGGCACCTTTTTTATGCTGCGGGAATTTATCTCCATGAACCTGGCGGAGGTATCGAAAATATGCCTGACCTCGTCAGGAGAGAGGGATTCAATATCCAGCAGGTCCTTGTGTATCCAGTTCATGGGGCACCTGAGAATTTTGGCGGTTTGATGGATAATGACCGTAAAAACGGCGTGGGATAGGGTCCTGTGTCAGAACCGGAAAAATATTAGCCCATTTGCCATTATTGTGCAAGGAAACATCTCAAGCCTATCAAAAGAAGATATAACGCGGAAGCAGGCTTAAAAAGGCTGCTGCAGAAAAAGATAACCGTTTTTTTGAGAATAGCCGGTATAAAGTTAGTTTCCGGCTCTTTTTTAGTTACAAAAAAATATGGAAGATTATGATCAAGGTATACGCTCACAGTCTGGGGTGTCCCAAGAATATGGTGGATACGGAAAATATTCTTAGCGGGCTCAAGGAACACTACTTTGCAGTGGACAGACCTTTTGAAGCTGACGTGGTTCTGATAAATACCTGCGCCTTTATCCGCCCGGCAGTGGAAGAGTCCCTGGAAACAATTTTTTCGGCGGCCCAGGATGTAAAGGGCTTAAGTCAAAGGCCGCTTCTGGTGGTAACGGGTTGTCTTGTGTCCAGGTATGGAACGGGTCTTGGCCGGGAAATCCCGGAGGCGGACATGTTTGTGCCCATAGCCAGGCAGGCTGAGCTGCCGGGCAAAATACTTTACAGGCTGGGCCGCAAGGTTGAGGCAGAAGCGCCGGGTGTAAGGCATGGACCTTTTAAAAGCTTTGCTTATGTCAAGATCAGCGAAGGATGCAACAACCGCTGTGCATTCTGCACCATTCCTTCCATCAGGGGCAAACTCCGGTCAAGGCCTGAGCATGAGGTAATCCAGGAGGCCGGACACCTCATTGACCAGGGGGCCGGTGAACTGGTGCTGGTATCCCAGGACAGCACGGCCTACGGGCGCGATCTTGGATGCAGGCGGGGACTTTCCGGCCTGGCTGAAAAGCTTGCAGGGCTTGAAGGGCTTTTAAGGCTAAGGATTATGTATCTGTACCCTTCCGGCCTGGACCAGGGGCTCCTGGCCAGGCTGGCTGAGCTGGGTCCTCCTTTTGTGCCCTATTTTGACGTACCCCTGCAGCACGCCCATCCGGAACTACTTAAAAAAATGGGACGTCCCTTCCAGCAGGACCCCATGGAGGTGATCCGGCGTATCAGAAATTATTTTCCCGGGGCCGCCATCAGGACAACTTTGATCACCGGCTATCCCGGCGAAGAAGAAAGGCATTTCCGGGAACTGCTGGAATTTGTCCGCCAGGCCCGGGTGCAGCACCTGGGTGTATTTCCCTTTTACCCGGAGGAAGGAACCAGGGCAGCTGGTTTTCCAGGGCAGATCCCGGATGAGGTGAAAAATGAGCGGCAAAGGCTCATCATGCAGGAGCAAAAAAGGGTCAGCCGGGAATATTTGAAGGGTTTTCCAGGAGAAAGTCTGGACATACTTGTGGACGATCCTCATCCGGAATGGCCGGGACTCTATACCGGCCGGGCCTGGTTTCAGGCCCCTGAGGTGGACGGCCTGACCTACATAAGCGGACCCGGCGTTGGGCCGGGTAAAATGGTGCGCGCAGAGATCACGGCAAGCCATGACTATGACCTGGAAGCCCTGGCTTAAGGGACAGGTACAAAACAAATTGTCTGAAAATTAATAAAAGGGCATTATTTTTATTGTCAATAGCTCTTTGATCTGCTAATCAGCAGCAAATTTATCAAGTGTGTTAGGGGGATTTATATGCAAAACACAAACGAAACCACTGAACCGCAGGAAAACTTTGAAACCGAGGTAAGCTTCGAATCAGCGCTGGAGGACTATCTCAACGCTGATTTCGGCGAGGTTCAGGAAGGAAGTATCGTTACCGGTGAAGTGGTTAAAGTGGAAAAGGACTATGTCCTGGTGGATGTCAACTTCAAGTCCGAGGGGCAGATTCCTGTTTCCGAATTTCTGGACGCGGAAGGCAATCTTACCGTGCAAGAGGGCGACAAGGTGGATGTCTTTGTCACCCAGAAGGATGAAAACGAGGGCGCTATTTCCCTGTCCCGGGAAAAGGCCAGGCGGGTGAAGCTTCTGGATGATCTGCAGGACATCATGGACAACCAGACCACCATCCAGGGCAAAATTGTCAAGAGGATCAAGGGCGGCTACAATGTGGACCTGGAAGGCCTGGAGGCCTTTCTGCCGGGTTCTCATGTGGATCTTCGGCCTGTACCGGACATGGACGCCCTGGTGGGCCAGGAAATGGATTTCCGTATCCTCAAGATCAACCGCAGGCGCAGCAATGTCATCATTTCCCGCCGGGTACTCCTGGAAGAAGAACGTGAAAACATGCGCCAGGAGCTTCTGGATACCATCAAGGAAGGCCAGGTGGTTCAGGGCAAGGTCAAGAATATCACCGAGTACGGGGTGTTCATCGACCTGGGCGGGCTGGACGGCCTGCTGCACATAACCGACATGTCCTGGAAAAGGATACGTCATCCCAAGGAGATGGTTCAACTGGGAGACGACCTGGAACTCAAGGTTCTAGGTTTCGACTCCGAGGAAAAAAAGGTCTCTCTGGGCCTTAAGCAGCTGGTGAGCGATCCCTGGGAGAATATAGGTGAAAAATATCCCGAAGGCACCAGGATGACTGGAAAGGTCACCAACCTGGCTGACTACGGGGCCTTTGTGGAGTTAGACGACGGTGTGGAAGGCCTGGTGCACATCTCCGAGATGTCCTGGACCAGGAAGCTCAGGCACCCTTCTCAACTGGTCAAATCCGGCGACGAAGTGGAAGTGGTGGTCCTGGGGATAGATTCCGACCGCAAGCGTATCTCCCTGGGGATGAAACAGGTCAGCCCCAACCCCTGGGACGTGGTTGCGGAAAAGTATCCCGAGGGGACCATCCTGGAGGCACCGGTGAAGAATATCACCGAGTTCGGCCTGTTTATCGGCATCGAGGACGGCATAGACGGCCTTATCCATGTCTCGGACATGTCCTGGACCAAAAAGGTGCGTCACCCCTCAGAGCTCTTCAAGAACGGGGACATGGTCCGGGCCAAGGTGCTTACAGTGGACAAGGAAAACGAGAAGTTCACCCTGGGCATCAAGCAGCTTACCGAGGATCCCTGGGCAGAGGTGCCCAGGCATTACCCCGTAGGGACCACCGTTACCGGCAAAATAACCAACATTACTGATTTCGGACTCTTTGTAGAGGTGGAGGAAGGTATCGAGGGCCTGGTGCATGTTTCCGAGATGAGCCGCAAGAAAATCAAGAACCCCAAGGAATTCTTTTCCGAAGGCCAGGAAATTCAGGCCAAGGTCATCCATGTCAGTGCTGACGAGCGCAGGCTGGGCCTGTCCATCAAGCAGCACCTGGAAGAGGAGGAGAAAAAGAGCGCCCCCGCTGATCAGCGCGGTAAAAACGGCAGCGCAGCCCCGGGCAGCAACCTTGGCGATTTAATCCGACAGAAACTGGAAGAAGGGGATGGAGACAAGCAAGACTAAATTCAGCCAGAGACATCCGCTGATTTTTGGTTTCATGCTCATAATAACGGCCGTGGTCACATTCATGCTGGCCATGGCCGTTTTTAATTTTCTTTTTTTTGATGGACCAAAATTACGAACCCAGCCCAAAATCGGGGTGGTCAATGTCAGTGGGCTTATTACCGATTCCAGGGATATTGTGGACTGGATTCAGGAACTGGAAGAAAAAGATTCCGTAAAAGGGGTGCTTTTGAGGGTCAACTCCCCCGGAGGGGTGGTGGCCCCGTCCCAGGAGGTCTTCAGGGCTGTAAAGGACCTGGCCCGGGAGAAGCCAGTGGTGGCCTCTCTGGGGTCTGTTGCGGCCTCGGGGGGATACTACGCCGCCAGTCCGGCCGGGGTGATAGTGGCCAATCCGGGAACGCTGACGGCCAGCATCGGGGTCAAGGTCACCCTGACCAATATCCAGGAGCTTCTGCAGAAACTGGGCATCGAGGACCAGGGGGTCTACAGCGGTGAGTTCAAGGATGCCGGGACAGTATCGCGGCCCATGACCGAGGAGGAGAGAGAATACTTTCAGGGCCTGGTGGATGATATGCACGAGCAGTTTGTACAGGACGTGGCCCTGGCCCGGGACATGGACGAGCAAAGGGTTTATGATCTGGCTGACGGCCGGGCCATGACCGGCAGGCAGGCCCTGGAGGCCGGTCTGGTGGATGAGCTGGGGGGCAGGAGCGAGGCCCTGGATATACTCTGCGAAAAGGTTCAGCTGCCCAGGGACGCAAAGCAGCTGGAAGGACCCGAGGAGAGAATGTCCATCCTGCGCAGGATCTTAAGCGAGTTCTCCCTGGGGGACAATATCCCGGGACCAAGGTGGATTTTTACCTATGAGTGATACGGACAACATTTTAAGCAAGGTGCATGACGGCGGGCGTATCAGCCCGGAAGAGGCCCTGCACCTGGCCCGGTCCGCAGATGTGCATAAGCTTGGACGAGCGGCCCTGGCGGTTCGTACCAGGCTGTTCGGGGATCAGGCCTTTTTCGTATACAACCAGCACTTAAATTATACCAATATCTGCAGCAACGCCTGCCGGTTCTGCGCCTACAGCAAGAGGGCAGGGGAAGAAGGCGCTTACGTCATGAGCGTGGACCAGATCCGGGTCGCCGTAAAGAGCCGGATGCATGAGCCCATTGACGAGATTCATGTGGTGGGGGGCCTGAATCCGGATCTGCCTTATGACTATTACCTGGAAATGCTGAAGTCCATCAAGGAGATCCGCCCGGAAGTACATATCAAGGCCTTTACCGCGGTGGAAATAGCCTACCTGGCCGGGCAGTATGAAAAGACGAGAGAGCAGGTATTGACCGAGTTCGTGCAGGCCGGACTGGATGCCCTGCCCGGAGGCGGAGCCGAGGTCTTTTCCCCGCAGCTGCGCAGACACCTCTGCCCGGAAAAGCTTTCCGGAGAAGAGTGGCTCAAGGTGCATGAACTGGCCCACAGCCTGAATATACCCACCAACTGCACCCTTCTTTTCGGTCACGTGGAGTCCTGGGTGGATCGCCTGGATCATCTGCAGGCCCTGCGCGATCTGCAGGACAGAAGCAGCGGATTTCTGTGCTTTATACCCCTGCCTTATCAGCCGGGCAGAAATGAATTGCAGGCCGCAGGACCCGACGGTGTGGACCTGGTCAAGATGTGGGCTATATCGCGTATTTTCCTGGATAATATCAAGCACATCAAGGCTTACTGGGCCTTTTGCGGTATCAAGGCCGCTCAGCTTGGCCTCTGGTACGGGGCTGATGATTTCGACGGGACCATAGTCGAGGAAAAGGTGGGCCACGCCGCAGGTGCGGATACACCCACAGGCCTTGGGGTTGATCAGCTAAAGCACCATATCCGGGCCGCGGGGATGAAACCGGTGCGCAGGGATTCCTTTTTTCAGCCCAGGTCTTGATGGCGGAAACCGGCTCTTACCAGGAAGTAATTGTAGTCGGCGGAGGTCCTGCCGGCCTGATGGCCGCAGGTCAGGCGGCGTCCAGGGGGCTGCGGGTGGTCCTTCTGGAAAAAAAGCATCTGCCGGCCAGGAAGCTGGGCATTACCGGCCAGGGGCGCTGCAATCTCACCAATACTGCTGCCATGAATGATTTCCTGCGCTCTTTCGGCCACGGGGCAAAATTTATGCGCTTTGCCCTGGGCCGCTTCTTTAACCAAGATCTTGTTTCATTTTTTGATGCACTGGGACTTGAGACCGTCGAGGAACGAGGAGGAAGGATCTTTCCGCGCACCCAGCAGGCCTCTGACGTGGTGCGCACCCTGGTCGGCTGGGTTAAAGAGTCTGGAGTGAAAATACAGTCCGGCAGGGCGGTAAGGCAGGTGGTTGCAGAGCAGGGCCGGGTCCAAGGTGTAGTTGCCGACAGGCAGGGTGCAAAAGAAGAGTTTGTCGGGACCGACAATATCATTATCGCCACAGGCGGGGCCTCGTATCCGGCTACCGGGTCCACCGGAGACGGCTACGCTCTGGCCAGAGCTCTGGGGCATGAAATTGTCCCGGTCTACCCAGGCCTGGTCCCCTTAGAGACGGCGGGCGACACCGCCCCTATGATGCAGGGCTTAAGCCTTAGAAACGTGCAGGCCGGGATATATGTCCAGGGCAAAAAGCAGGCGCAAGACTTCGGGGAGATGCTTTTCACCCATTTCGGGGTTTCCGGACCCATTGTCCTGACCCTCAGCAGGGAGGCGGTCCAGGCCCTGAACCGAAACCAGGAAGTCAAACTGGTCATTGATCTAAAACCTGCGGTGAGCCACACCGCCTTGAAATCCAGGATATCCAGCCGAATGCATGCCCGGGGCAAAAGAAAGATTTCCAATATTCTCAAGGAATTTCTGCCCATAAAAATGATCCCCGTCTTTCTGGAGAAATCCGGCATTGACCCGGACAAGCCCGGCAGTGAACTCACCTCCCCGGAACACAAGGCCCTGCGTATGTGGTGCAAGGAGTTATGCCTGGATATCACCGGGCATCGGTCTTTTAACGAGGCCATAATCACTTCCGGAGGGGTGAAGCTCTCTGAGGTTGATCCCAGGACCATGCAGTCCAGAAAAGTAAGCGGCCTTTACTTTGCAGGCGAGGTTTTAGACATTGATGCAGACACAGGCGGCTACAACCTGCAGGCGGCTTTTTCCACGGGCTGGGTGGCCGGCAACTCTGTTGGCGCAAAAAAAGCTTAAGCAGGGGGTGGTGAACCATTGCAGGCTTTATTCAGGTTATACTTGCCTCTGGTGCAGCCTTCTGTTAACTGCTGAGAAATATGTGGGAGCTCATCATTGCCTTCTCCCTTGCGGTGGTTGTATCCGCATTTTGTTCCATCGCCGAGGCTGCGCTTTACTCCGTTCCCTGGAGCTTTATAGAAAGGCTTAAGAAGGAAAAGAAAAAAAGCGGGGAGTTGCTGTATAAACTGCGCTCCAGGATCGACCAGCCCATTACCGCCATTTTGACCCTGAACACCCTGGCCAACACAGCAGGCGCGGCCATAGCCGGAGCTGCCGCAGCCAGTGTGTTCGGTGCGCAGAATCTTATCTATTTTTCCATTGTCTTTACCCTGACAATACTTATATTCTCAGAAATCATCCCCAAAACCATGGGCGTAGTGTTCAACAGGCGCGTGGCACCAATTCTGGCCAAGCCTCTGGTGGCCCTGGTGTGGGTGTTAAAGCCGGTAATAGTGGTGTGCAGGTACCTGGTGGTCTTTATTGAAAGAAAAAAGGCTGGGCCAACCACTTCTGAGGAGGACCTGCTGGCCATGCTCAGCCTGACGCGCCGTTCCGGGGTCATAAAGCCTTATGAGGAACTGACCATCCAGAATATTTTATCCCTGGACAAGAAGATGGTCAGGGATATCATGACCCCCAGGATGGTGATTTTTTCCCTTCCGGCGAAAATGACCGTTTCAGAGGCCAGGGAGTACAAGACCTTCTGGCCGCACAGCCGCATACCGGTATATGAAGGGGATGATCCCGAGGATGTGGTGGGGATTGTCAGCCGCAGCCAGATCCTGGATGCACTGGCCAGAGATCAGGACCACATCAGACTGGAAGACCTTATGCGTCGGGTGGACTTCGTGGTGGAGACCATGAGTCTGGACCGTCTGCTCATCAAATGCCTCAATTCCAGAGTGCATCTTTTTATGGTCCTGGATGAATACGGCGGTATTGCCGGACTGGTTACCCTGGAGGATGTCATGGAAGAGATTCTGGGCAAGGAAATTGTTGACGAGACAGATGAGGTGGTTGATATGCGTGAGATGGCCAGGCAGAGCAGGGCGGAGCTTAAAAGCCGGAGCAGATCAGGAGTGGGTGAAAAGGGTTCCCAATGATACAGACCCCGGTTATCAGAAGCAAGGGCTGACACAAAATGTGTTTAATCCATACATATTAACATAAAATTAACTTTCCCGGTTTGGGGCTGGCGGAAGCAGCATGCTGGCGCGGATATGTATCCGCACTTAGACAGTGTATGGAATTTATTTGTGCTTGAATGCTGAACAAAGAAGGTGTAGTATTTTTTTGAACTACTGACCGCGTCGCCTGCAGTAAATCTGCAGGATTATGTTCAAGGGCTTGTCACCCGGTATAGAACACGATTTACAGGAGGACTTCTGTATGTCCACACAAAAAAAATCAAAATTCATGTATCTTGCGGCTTTTTTGCTGATTTTTTCCGGAGTGGGATACCTGGTGGTTACCAGTGTGACCCAGAGCAGCACTTACTTTCTTGAGGTCTCCGAGGCCCTGGCCATGGACCAGGACAAGCTGGACCGGGCCAGACTTTTCGGTAAGGTGGCAGAGGAAGAACTTGAAAGAGACAGTGATGCCCTGGGGGTGACCTTCATGCTTCAGGACAAGGATGACAAGGACAAGGTCATCCGGGTAAGATATGCTGGAGCGGTTCCCGATGCTTTCAGGCCCGGAGCCGGGGTTATTGTCGAAGGTCAGGCCAGGCCCGAGGAAGGGATTTTCATGGCCCACGATCTCATGACCCAGTGTCCGTCCCGATACGAGAGCAAACAATAAAGGCTTCCCCCGTCTCAACAGCTGAACCCACAAAGGCTCTGCCTGCATCCCGGGGCGGGCCTTTATTTTTGAATTAATCAACCCTGAAACAGTAGGATTTTCTCATGCACTATCTGGGTTTTTTTGCACTGCTGACCTCGCTTATCATCATGATTCTCCTGGCTGCAGCTGCTTTTGCAGGATTATGGCGTATCAGAAGTACCGGAGAGGATATAAAGATCGTGCCCTGGCTGGAGAAGGGACAGGCAGCGGTTACGGGGTTGGTTACCCTTAGCTCTCTGGTGCTTCTCTGGGCTTTTATAACCCGGGATTTTACATATTCGTACGTTTACAGGAATTCTGATGAGTTTCTACCCATGCATTATCAGGTTTCAGCCTTCTGGGCCGGTCAGGAAGGATCTCTTCTTTTCTGGCTGTGGGTGGTGGTCATCATGGCCGGCATCTGGCTTTTATCTCCTGTGTACAAGTCCCTGGCCAGGGACACCAAGGCCTGGTTCTGGGGGATGATGTTTATTGTCCAGGCTTTTTTACTGCTCATGCTTACCGGACCGAGCAATCCCTTTATCGTTTATGATATCCAGCCCATGGGCGGAAGCGGGCTGAATCCTCTTCTGCAGAACGTGGGCATGATATTTCATCCGCCCATGACTTTTCTGGGTTACGCCGGCTTTACCATCCCGGCCTGCCTGGCTCTGGCCGGGTGGCTGAGCGGTGATCAGCGCAGCTGGATTTTCCAGTGCCGCAACTGGGTGCTTTTTGCCTGGGTCATGCTCACCGGCGGCGCTATACTTCTGGGCGGATGGTGGGCCTATATGGAACTGGGATGGGGCGGATACTGGGCCTGGGACCCGGTGGAAAACGCCTCGCTGATCCCCTGGCTTATAAGCACGGCTTTTCTGCATACAGCCATAGTGGGCAAGCAGAGAAACGTACTGCACCGATCCAACCTCATACTTATCAGTCTTTCCCTGCTTACCTGCTTTTTCGCCACCTACCTGGTGCGAAGCGACGTCATCGAATCCCTGCATACTTTCGGCGGCCGGGGAGTAGGGGGTCCGCTGGTGATTTTCATGCTGGCAGGCCTTGCCCTTACTCTTTTCGTGGCTATGGCCGGGCAGAAGCAGAAAAGCGCCATGGACAGCCTTTGGAGTAAGCAGGGGCTTCTCATAGTGGTCTCCTGGATTTTTCTGGCCCTGGCCGTGATAGTGGCCATGGGCACCATGTGGCCGGTTATTTCCAATATCTGGACCGAGAGCCCCATGGGACTGGGGCCGGATTTTTACAACCGGGTATGCCTGCCGCTTTTTACTGCCATGGCCTTAGTCATGTGCGTCTGCCCCTGGTTCAACTGGCGACAGGGAATTCTGGACATGCAGGGACTGCTGGCGGTGGTTCTGGTTTTTGCAGTGTCCGTTGCCGGTCTCTGGATCGGAGGCATGCG
Organism: Desulfonatronospira sp. MSAO_Bac3; assembly: GCF_003838035.1. NCBI lineage: Bacteria > Pseudomonadati > Thermodesulfobacteriota > Desulfovibrionia > Desulfovibrionales > Desulfonatronovibrionaceae > Desulfonatronospira > Desulfonatronospira sp. MSAO_Bac3. The sequence goes on from NZ_QYZY01000077.1 coordinate 26,813, forward strand.
AGATTTTATGCCCCTGATTGCGGCTTCTGCAGGCACGGCAGGAATGGTGTCCATGATCTTTTATATCCTGTCCAGACGGGAATTGCGCCGCAGCCGTAAAGGCTGGGGGCTTTACCTGGTTCATTTCGGGGTGGCCATGATTGTGCTTGGGGTGGCCTTTTCCGGTCCGTACCAGGAGGAAATCCAGGTGCGGCTGAGCCAGGGTGAAAGCACTGAGATCAGCGGTTTTGAAGTCACCTATTCCGATTTCCGGGAAGAGCACGACCCCGGGGTGTCAATCTACGAGGCCAGGCTGGACGTAACCCGGGACGGCAAAGAGGTGGGCACCATGCTTCCTCAGCGCACCCTGCACCGCAACTTTGATCAGCCCTACTCGGAGGTCTCCACCATCTTTTCCCTGGGCAAGGAGGTTTATTCCACCATAATGGGGTTTGACCAGGAGCTCAATGTCACCTTTAAAATCAGTGTAAGCCCCCTGGTGAACTGGATCTGGATAGGCAGCATCATCCTTTGCCTGTCAATTTTTCTGATAATGGGCAGAGTAAGGATCAGGTCACCGGAGAATTAAAATCCTGGTAACAGTTCATCAGTGGTGTGCGTAGACTGTCTGTTTTTATCAGATGGCAAAAGTTACAAATTCTGTTTTTTAGCTGGTTGCAGTTATATCATGCAGGAAAAGAATAATCAGAATATGCTCCTGGAGCTG
>NZ_QYZY01000078.1:0-2718 GCF_003838035.1 Desulfonatronospira sp. MSAO_Bac3
TGCTCAACACCTTGAATTTGCCACAAAGGAGGCGAATATGAGTTCATTTCAAACCCTGGCTCAGGAAGTCCAGCAGAGTGATCGCTGCCATATGTGCGGTGGATGTGTCACTTTCTGTACCGCCATCAATTATGGTGCACTGGAGATTGGAGAAGACGGCTTTCCGCGCTACAAGGACCGGAACAGCTGCCTGGAATGCGGAATATGTTACATGCTCTGTCCTGAAGTAGAAGAACTGGACGTAGAAATAAACAGTCTTGCAAACTGGGAGGAGCCGGCAGGCAAAATTATATCCTCAAGCATCCTTCGGGCCAGAGACAGACAGGTCCTGGACAGAGCAACCGATGGCGGAGCCGTGACTGCAATTCTTCTGCATCTCATGGAATCAGGCCGCATAGACGGGGCCGTGGTCAGCAGAAACAAAGGCCTGTTCAACAGGGAACCCATGCTGGCCCGTACCAGTGAGCAGATACTGGAATGCTGCGGCTCCTATTTTGATGTTTCTCACGGCACGTACCACTATGGTTCGCAGTACTCCACCTACTCGCCGTCTGTGCAGGCCCTGGGCGATGTCAAAACTCAAGGATTCAGAAGCATAGCCTTTGTCGGAACGCCATGCCAGGTAAGGACACTCAGAAAAATGCAGGCCCTGGGAGTTGTCCCGGCTGATGCAATCTACTGTGTTCTGGGTCTTTTCTGTACAGGTAATTTCGAATTTGACGACAGCTCCAGGAAACGACTGGAAAAGACCGGAGAATTCAGCTGGAAAGATGTGCAAAAAATCAATGTCACCGACAAGGTGTACATCTATATGCAGGACGGCTCCATACATGCCCTTCCCCTGGATGAGCTGGATTTCATCAAAAGACGGGCCTGTAATTACTGCCACGACTACAGCGCCGAACTGGCCGACCTCTCCTTCGGCGGTGTGGGCTCGGACGACGGCTGGACAACGGTTTTGACCAGAAGCCCTCTGGGAATGGAAATATTGCGGTATGCCGAAAGAAACAGCCTGGAAAGACTGGGAATGCAGGACCCGGATACACAGAATCAAAGATCGCTCCTTGATGCCGAGATCCAGGACCTGAAAAGCCGCATGCAGCACCTGCAGTACCGCCGCCTGGAAAACCCGGAAGCCACGGCCCACGGATACCAGGAAATGCTCGACAGGCTCAAATATCTTCAAAAGCAAAAGCAAATGCTAGAGCCGGCAAAGCAAAGGCCTGAACAGCATGCCTTAAACAGCTGCCTGGAAGTCGTTCTGGAAAAATGCCGTCAAAAGAAAGGTCAAATTCCCCAAAGCCGCAGCAGAACTGCTGCGGCAACAGTGGCCTGATAAAAAGCCTGAAAAAATCCCTGGCGGGTACGCCACCGGAAAACATATAAATTATGCAGCAAAAGACAGGGGCGGTTGCCGTAATAGGCGGCGGGATTGCCGGAATCCAGGCCGCCCTGGATCTTGCTGACTCCGGCTTCTACACCTACCTTGTGGAGAAAAGCCCTGGTCTGGGCGGAATCATGGCCCAGTTAGACTCCATTGCCCCCACCAGCGACTGCTCTCCATGTCTTCTAACCACCCGCCTCATTGCCTGCGCCAGGCATGCAAACATTGAGATCCACACCCGGAGCCGGGTCCTCTGCGTGGAAGGCCAGGAAGGGAATATGCAGGTCCATATCAGAAAATCCCCGGCCTTCATCGATCCTGCAAAGTGCATAGCCTGCAACTGGTGTACAGAGGCTTGCCTCAAGGCAGTCCCGGATGAATTCAACCTGGAACTTAAAACCCGTCAATGCGCCTACATATATTACAGGCAGTCCATTCCTTCCACTTATGTCATAGACCAAAAGAACTGCCTGCGCCTGACCCGGGGAATATGCGGCATATGCGAAAAGATCTGCCCCGCCGGGGCCATTGATTTCAACGAACCGGAAAAGACACTGGTACTGCAGGTAGGTTCTGTGATCATGGCCACCGGGATGAATATGCAAAACAGTCAAGACCTGCATGACCTTTACAGCTACAAATCCTGCCCAGATGTAATAACCAGCCTGGAATATGAACGCCTGACCTCGATTACGGGACCGGGCCATGGCATACTCAAAAGGCCGTCGGACAACACCCGGCCTGCAAAGACAGCCTGGATCCAGTGCGTGCTTTCCCGGAGCCTGAAGCATCCCGCCCACAGGACCTGCTCCAGCATATGCTGCATGCACGCCGTTAAACAGGCCACCAGCATGGGCCGGCATATCGGGGAAAAAATCCCGGACACAACTGTTTTTTACAACGAGATAAGATTTTGCGGAAAAGGGCAGGAAAAACTGCTGGACAGGGCCAGATCAATGGGGGTGCGCTTTATTTGCAGTCAGCCCCACAGCATACTGCCCGGCAAGGATGGAAAAGGAGTCCGGATTACTTATGTCCATGACGACTCGAAGCTGATAACCGAATTCTTTGACCTGGCAGTGCTTTCCGTGGGCATGCATGCGGGGCGGGAAAGCCTGCAGCAGGTCCTGGGCCCGGGCATAACGAATAGTTGCAATGACAGCATTACCCCCATCTCCAGTACCACCCCCTTTGAAAGCAGCAGAAAAGGGGTATACCTGGCTGGCAGCCTGGCCTCCCCAGGAGACATACGCCACAGCATAACCCACGGCTCCGGGGCAGCAGTTGCAGCCACCGAAAGACTCACTCGCTCCAGGTTTACTCTGACCTGCAAA